>JAGLXK010000049.1 GCA_023132955.1 Candidatus Heimdallarchaeota archaeon | reverse complement strand
TTCATCTACTGTTGTTGATGTAACACCTTTTAGCGAAAGTTTTTTCGCTACACCTAAAGCAGTTAATAATTCATGATCTCTAAGTTCAGATAAAACATCTCTTCTTAGTTCTGGATAAACATCAGCTTTTGCAGCTCTGATATAATCCGGAACAATAAAGTTCTCTTGTTTTAAATCAGTCAATTTTCCAGATCTATAAAGAATTTCGAGACCATGTCTTGCATTCTGAGAAGAAGAACAAATATCTGCAATAAAATTCAATGTTTCATCAGAGTAAGAAGTTGGATAGAGTGCCATGCTAGCTCTATATTCAAGAATTTCCAGCAATTGATCCCTTGAATAACCAGGAACATCTAATTGATCATGAATATGTCCAGACAGAGGTACATTTAGAAGAGATTTCCATTCAGTAGGTCTGGAAATTATTATTGTTGAAATCATGCTTTGCTCTGAACCGAAGTACTCACCAGCATGGAAGATACTAAGGATGTCTTCAGAATTCAACATATTAGCTTCATCAAGAGCAATTATTAATCGAATATCTTCTTTTGTTAATCTTTTTACTAGCATATCTAGAATCTCTTCATCGCTAAAACCTCGAGATTGAATGTGGAAGTGTTCTGATAAGACATTACGTAAAATAGCTGTTTTACTTCTGAAAGAATGACAATTATAATATAAGAATTTTACATTTATGTGTCTTGAATTTGCTGTACTTTCAAACCTTTTCATAGTATATTTACACAAATTAGTTTTTCCAATTCCAGCATTTCCCACTATTGCAACATTAACTGAAAATGAGCCTTCTCGTCCTAGAAGTGATCGGAAATTTCTTGCTAGTCTCTTGATCTCCTCTTCTCTTCTTGGAAGTTCTGGTGGAACATACTCTGGATAGAGAGTAGATTCATTTTTGAAAATGGATTTCCCAAACATTGCTTCTTCTACAAAATCAAAGCCAGACATAATTTCTCCTCAACAGAGATATACTTTGTGACTTAAATAAAAAATCTTCCGCTTAGAAGAGACTAGTACCATATATAGTTTTATTAAAAGAAGAAACATAGTTTAGGATAGGTTAAGGGGTGAATTAAATGGAAGAACATCAAGAGCAATCTGATGTGAAAGTTCACATAATTGATTATGATGATGTCCCTAGTCACCAATTTCCTTTCTTTGTTTCCTATAGAATGTTCTTTGATGAGCAAATTAAATGCTATGGGTTTTTCGTTGGAGATGAGTTAGTTGCTGTAACAGCTGTTATTCCCAATGAACCTGGATATGATGGTGGTTTTGTTTCTGTAGGATGTCCGATAATCTATGTTTTTGAAGTAAGAGAGGACATGAGAAGAAAAGGCATGGGTTACAAATGTGCTCAAGAACTGATAAACAATGTCATAGAAGAAGATACAATCCAGCTTTGCTGTTCACCTTTTGTACAACCATTCTGGTCAAAAGTAGGATTCGAAATTACGTTTTTCGATCAATCACTCTATATGAATAAAATGATTCTGAAAAAAGAAGAAAAGGAGAATTAAGTTTTTTCTTATTTTTTAGGACCAGAAGAAATTCTCTTTATAATCATACCTTCTAGTAGGTAAGGGTTAAGATTCATTGCTAAGTTGAGAGCTTCAGTCAATCTGCCTTCACTATTTGAGTAGACAGTCATCAGTTTTTCATCTTGTTTGCAAAAATCACCAATCTTCTTATGAAGATAAACTCCAGCTTCTTTATGACTTGGTGCTCCAGCAGCTTTTGCTATTCTTTTTACAGCAGAATTTGATAATTTTACAATGTATCCGTCTTTAGGAGCTAGTACATCAGAAGTAAATTCACCAACAACTACTTCGTCTCCTGTAACTGTTGCATTTCCCCCTTGAACGCCAATAATCTCTTCCATTTTAGCCTTGGTTTTGCCTTTCATAATATAATCAGCTGCTAGAGCAGCACCTTGAGCAGGTTGAGCAAGACCTGCTAATTCAAAGAGAATTCCTGCAAGCTCACTACTTTTTTCAAATACACTTGTTGGTCCTTTACCCTCAATAACATCAAGAGCTTCTCTCGCTTCAAGAGCTGGACCTACAGCTTTTCCAAGAGGTTGTTCCCCATAGCTTAAAGCTGCTTCAATTTGAATTCCAAGTCTTCTACCTAACTCTGTAGCCTCATGGGCATAATCGATCGCATCTTCTTTTGTAGGCATTTTGGTTCCTATGCCTGTAGGTATATCAAGAACCATATGATCTACACCAGTAGAAACTTTTTTACTAAAAATACTAGCAAGCATCTGACTGTGAGGATCTATCCCTAATGGCTGCTCGACTTTATGAATTACAATTTCATCTAAAGGTGACAAATCTAGTGTTCCACCCCAAACTAACATCCCTCTTGTTTTAGGTGCAATCTCTAAGATCTCATCTGCTGTAAAGTTTACATCACAAAGTACTTCCATTGTATCAGCGGTTCCAGAAGGGCTTGTTATTGCCCTGGAACTTGTTTTGGGTATAAGTAAACCTGCTGCTGCTACAGTTGGTACAATTACAAGACTCACTTTATTTCCTGGAATACCACCAATTGAATGTTTGTCATAAACTGGTTCTTCAAAATTAAGTGTAGTACCATATTCAGCCATAAAGGTTGTAAGATATTGAATTTCATCCATATTCAAACCGAGATAATATTGAGCGAGGGTAAACATGGATATTTCTAAGTCAGTATAGTGCCCACTACATATATCATTAACAATTGAACGTATTTCTCCCTCTTTCCAGACACTTCCATGCCTCTTATTCTTAACATGTTCAATCGATGTAGGTCTTCGGCGAACAAAAACATTCACTTTTTTGTTTGATCCCACATTTAACAGCTCAAGTGTTTCACTTTTTAATCCAACAAAACCTGGTTCAATCAGTTCTTCAGTGGCAATCACTTCGCACATAATTTCTCCGTTATCACTTTTAACTTTAACATTTGCAGAATGCTTTATTTTTAAATCATTAAGCGTTTCTGCATTTAGGAGAGCAAAATCTCTCTCTACTTTTAAATCAACTTTTTTAGTTTTTAATGTAGTCATTAAAATCAACTCATGGTTATTTTACATTAAAATTCCATTATTTTTCTTTCGGAAGAAAAAAACTGTTAAAGAAACATATAACATTTTCGTTATCGGGTAAAATTGGACAAAAATGTGCTATTAACAATTTGAAAAAACAAATTAAAAGAAAAGAAAAGGAAATTTATTTCTTTTGAGCTATCTTTCTTGCTTCCAAATAGAGTTTGAACCTTTGGAAAGCACGTAACCTGATTGCTACAATTAATCCAACTGTAACCAAAAGTATGGGAATCCACACTACCCAAGTTGTAATAGTATACGGCAGCCCCCATCCATGAAGTCGAATTAAAGTCATGTTAACACCAGCTAAGTGTCCGGTACCATTTATGAAAGAAGCATTGTAGTACATTGTATTAGCCAAACCCGTCGCTTTGTCATAAGTTATCTCGATTTGAGTTACATTATTTGTCTCAGTGGTAATTGTGTTAGTATATACTACTGTATCATCTAGCACAGTCCATAGTGTTGTATTAATATAAGGTGATCTAGTTAAATAATCAGAGAAACTTGTTTCATTAAAGAAGAATGTTTTATTATAATGAGTTACTGCAAAATCAGTAAAGTTGTAATTAGCTTCATAGTAGTCTAAAAACGCTGATGAATTATAATAATCATCAGTGAAGTTATTCCAGTGATCAATTCCAATTGGTTGAACAAACTTGAAAACAGCTCGACCATGGATAGCATCATTACCATATCGTGCCATTACATCGTTGACATAAATCTGGCACCAAGCATGTGGATGATTTAATTGTAGAGATGGATCAGTACCAATGATGATGATTATTTTATCTCCTTCCTTTAATTTCTTATCACCTTCTGCAAGATGGAAATTATCTGTTCTTTCTAATGTTTCTACTTTCCATTTGAATCTCCTGTCTCCTTTAATATCTTCATGATATTCATACTGATATAATTGTGACATATTGACAACTCCAGGAGCATTAAT
>JAGLXK010000489.1 GCA_023132955.1 Candidatus Heimdallarchaeota archaeon | reverse complement strand
AAGAATAACTTTTCTTGCTCTCCTATCCCTTTTTATAGCAAAGTTATTGTTCGATGTTCTTTCTGATTGGTTATTCAGAGGACTGAAGAAATATCTCAACATCATCTTTTTCCCTGGGAGTTGGTTTCATATGCTTTGGCATTCACTCGCTATCAGAATGTTAGGATATGACATCAAGGTGAGTTTTCATATGAGCATGACGCTTCGAGATGTGTCGAGTCAGAGTCTTTCAGGAGATCTCAAAAATGTCTGGCACGCCCTATTAATCGGCATAGCTCCGCTGATGAACATAGTTGTTGTCATTTTGCTTATTCAATTTCATCCTGATTTGATAGTTTTCTTTAACTGGATTAATTTTCCTGTTGGTAGATGGCTAATAATTTATCTCATAATCTGCTTTTGCTTTTTTGCTCTTCCAGATTTTGCTGATTTACTCCTTCCATTCACAACTGCAACCGCTAAACACGCTGAGCTTATCTTCCTCTTCTTAGTAGGATTTTTCTGCTTCATTGTAGCTATCGGTGTCTGGGGTTATTTCCTCCCTCTGATCAACTTCCTTCTTTATTGCATTGCTCTTATTTACTTAGCTGAGAAAGAAGTTTTCAATCGTAAAATCAAACCTTTCAAGAAGGGCTTTGAACCTGTTCCCAAAGAAACCACTGAACCAGAGCAGATTGAAATATGACAGACAAAACTTTTTATCTGGTAATTTGTCTTTTTTCTTACTTTACTTAGAATGGAAAGTGTTGAAATGAAGTTACCTTATACCTTTGAATCTTCTGTAACCTCTGCTAATCGAATCACTATTCCTACCATGCTTACTTACATCGAAACTGGTGACAGAATTGAAGGTTATATTCAACTTCTAACTGATGATAAGACTTACCCCTTTGATAAAAAACTCTCTTCTTCTAGACACATAACCATAGGTCACATCAAATCTTTCCTTCCCGATAAACGACTTCCTTCTCGTCTTCGAGTTACCATTCAGAAGGTCCATAGATCCATCTCTGAAGCTTTAGAATTCAATCTTGTTAGTTATCGCGACATTAAGGGAAATTACACTATGAATTATTCTACTATC
>JAGLXK010000488.1 GCA_023132955.1 Candidatus Heimdallarchaeota archaeon | reverse complement strand
CTCCTCACATGCGGAGAGGAGTGATCTTGTAATTGCAATAACTTTATTCCAATATCTCTAACATTCTTTGCGGAATTCACATGAGTATCTACAATATTTCCGCACTTTCTACATCTAGCTCTATCGTATCTCTTTAGCGATCTTTCTAATGTTCCTCTGCATCCATTATGATATCTGCTTGTTCCCCTCGAATCAACTCTCATTAGTTTTATTTCGTATCCTAAAATACTTGAAGCAATTAATACAGCTTTTTCGAATATGTATGCTCCTTTTGGCATTGTTCTGATTGCTTTTGCTAGTGCTCCTTTTTTTCCTCTTGGATCTATTTCTAGATCTTCTTGGAAAAGCACTTTACACTTTGCCTTTACCATAACAGCTGCTAGGAAATGTGGTAGAATGCTCTTTATTTCTTTTAGAATTCGGAATTTTCGCTGAGTAACTCTTGAAAGCTCTCCTTTCGTTTTAACGTAACTATAGGAGTCTTTCTTCTTTCCTTTATTTGTTAAACTATAGCTTAATTCTGGTATCTTCGTCTTTGATAGTTTATAATATCGTTCTGTTAAAGTCAGAAGTTCTTTTGGTAGTTTAACATCATTTGAAAGTGCTACCATTTGTTTTCCTATGCGGTTGACATCTACTCCCATATATTCTGATTTAGGAACTTTGATTTTCTTAGCAAATTCTCTTGTAAGTTTTGTACCGATGAAAATTTCTTGCGGTCCTTCTAGAACAACAGATACTCTTACTTTGTAACTTGGTGCTGAACTATAGCGGATATAGAGGACTCTTATTCTTGCTCCATTAAGCAAATACCCTCTCACTTTTTTTGAAAAGACAAGTTTTGCCGTTATCCTTGGATGATTTTTCAACAAGAATCCTATTTCAAATTCTCCATCAGCTCTTGCAAGAAATGTCATGTGTTCAGAATTTCCTGGTCTCATGACAACAAATCTTTCGTTCATTAACAATATAATTGGTGCTCTTCCTTTCTTCTTTCTTCTATATGGTGGATTGACAACTTTTTCTGGATGTGTTTTCTCAAGTATTTTTTTGACAGTCTCTCCTATTTGCGGAAAGAGTGCGAAGACTACTATAGTCCTCAAAGCTGAGAAAAACATTCTACTTGGTTTTCCCACCACTTCTGCGATTCTTCTGTTTAGTTCTTTCATACTTTTCCAACGAGAAGGATGTTCAACATTATTCCATGAGGTGAGCATTGGGGCAACAGCTGTAACATTTGCTGTTAATAGTCTTGTATTCTCTAGAAAATCTTTCAAAGATCTACCTTGTTGAGTAGAAGTTAGTTCTTCGCATAGTTTCTTGTAATAGCGGATAATAGCTCTTTCTATTTCTTTTTGTGTTAATAGGGGGAGTTTAGTGTTGAATTTCAATGAATTAGGGCAATATTTGTCTATCTGTCTTCTTGTTCTGTTTATCAGATTGATGACATAAAGTCTGCTAACTTCCCACTTCTTGTAGAGATACTTTTCCATTCTTGGACTTCGACCAAAGATTATCCATTCAACAGCTTGTTCAGGTCGTTGTAAAAGTTGATTAAAGAAATCCTCGACTTTCTTCTCTCTATCAACCGTTCCTTTAGCTGCAACAAAGAGCCAATAATAAGCACTTTGAGTGATGTTTCTAGAATTCCTGGTAATTTTAGAAATAGAGGAAGCACCCATCTTTGCATTCAAATTTGGATCTGTTCTTGCCAAAACCATTGCTGCGTTGATAGCTTTCTTGTCGCGGATAATATCTTCTTGTTGAACTTGCAAACCTTTTATTCGTTGGTTAGCTTCTTTTTCGTCTTTCCTACGTTCCTCTCTAGTACCTTCAAACCTGACACCCATTTGATAAGTGCGAGTGACTAATGTTTGTTTTGCTTGAGAGGACATAATGTAACTGCTAATATCATATGTACTTTCATTTATAAACTGAGAAAAAAAAATGATTCTTTTTGAATTATTTATGTATTATCTAGCCTCTATTTCTTTTGATTTTCTTCTCAAAAACCTTCTTTTATGATACTTTGGGGACATGAGAGGTTTTAACAGTCCAATTATAGTCCTATTATTTTTCTATTTTAATAATACCTCAAAACTGAATTTTCATCTAATTCTATTTTACATATAGGGCATATTTCTTTCACTTTCATCCATTCAATTAAGTGATTCTTGTGGAAGACATGACCACAGTCTACTATCTGAACTAGCTCATCATTTGCAACCATATACTTCATACAAATTTCACATTTTCTAGTTTTCTTCCCACAGTTTAAACAGATAAGAGGACCGCCGTCTTCAACAATCTCAAGTAGAGCATCACAGAAGTAGCAGAACAACTCTTCATCTAGTTTCTTAATGTTCTTAACAGTGTCTTTTTCTACAATGATTTTTACCTCTTTCCTAGGATTTTCTAGTAGTTTACTCTGCTTAATTTTTCTGAGGACTACTCCTTGATTTGTGAAAAACTCAGCAAGTGAAGGTTCGCTTTGTTCTTTTCTCTGCTTTCCAAATCTCATATATCTCATAAACAGCATTAAAAATAATCCCGAAATAATAATTGACCATGGAAATAGCTTTCCTGCATAATTCTTATTCAGATAGATGAATAGAAGCCATCCAGACAAAAAGAAGCCATATTTTGTAAGCCTAAAAATAGACTTGTTTATACTATGGAGATCCTTGTAAAAGGTATTTGTAGAAGTGTTGAGCACTACTGAAAACCAAAAGAAAGTAGAAGCAAAGAGTATTGTTGTAAAAGCATTGAACGAGATTTTACCCAAGATAACAAACTCAAAATCAGTATTATCACTGTTAGCTATTGAAACTAATCTCTCAAGAACTAGCCAGAATCCCACGTTTTTTAGGATTATGAAAACAACAGTAGCTCCTAACAGAATTTTTCTCAAGTTACCTAAAATACTGAAATTGAAGAACCGCTCTGTTTTAACATATCCTCCATTGAAATGAAGTTCGTATTCTTCGTCATCAAGTTTTACTTGAGCATTCCTGTTTGTTCCTTTGTTTTTCTTGTCTAAATGTCTTACTAGAACAATTAATGCTATTGCATCTAGAAGGAAACTAATACTCATCAGAGTTGTTATTGAAGGCTTGAAAGGTTTTGAGTCACTGTTTAGGTTAGGAAGTTCAAAGGGGTTCGTCGATGTGACAACTTCCTCAGAAGTTGCTGCAAGTATGTAACTAAGCTCCTCTATTGTAACTACTAAGCCTTCTCCGTAAATTAATAATAGTATTTCTATTTCTTGATAGCCTTGGTTTAATTCTATGATTACTCCATCATTGATTGTTTGTTTATCATTAAATAATTGAAAGAAAACCTGATTATTGTCTATCTTAATTCTCAAAATGAATTGATTAACAGGTGAGTAAAACTCATTGTATAGTTTTATGGAGAAAGAAAGATTGAAAGTGGCTGAATCAGAATCAAGATAGAAACCATCTGTGAATTTAACTGTTAAAGCTCCTATAGTTGGTGTTTCATAATTTTTTGAAGAGACTACGGTTTTTTCTAGTGTATCGTTCTCATCAAATGTTGGAATGGGTTCTATCTCAATCTTACAAGTATTGAGTAAGTAGAAAATACCCTCTCTCGTTGCTGTTCCATAGACACGAAAAGCAATTTCAGAAAAATAATTCACAGTGTAAGTGTCAATGAAAATTCCATTAGGGTAATTAAACAGATCTGTTCCTGAATAGATGACTTCAGAATCTGATAATAACTCATAATCTAAGGTAGGTAAGATTACTGAGCCCACATAACCATAATATAACGAGACGTGTAAATTCTGCTCATTAATGTTAGAAAAGGGTTTTAGTAATGATAAATTAAAGGGGTAATTTACTGAAGGATTATTACAAGAAAACCAATCAAAACAATCTTCTGGGATTTGGTCTTCGAGAAATTGAAGCTTTCCTGATAGAGCTATATTAGTAAACCATATCTCATCCATGCACATGTTAACACAGAAATAAAAACGAATTATGTTCACCCCCTGCTCTAATGGGATAGATAAAGAGACAATAATAGATGGATTATCAGAAAAGCTTTCAATGATGATGATCGTGTTGTTAATTTTTACTTCTATATATTGAGAGAAGGCATAGAAGGAGTTTGCTGTAAAAGAAAGAGTGACATTTAATGTGGTGGTGTCATTAACAGAATAAACAGCTGTTTCAATATAATCGCTTCTGACACCTGAAATATATCCATAATAACCTATTTGACCAGGATTACAAGGAAGGGGCGTTGAGTACTTATCAAGAATAGGAATTGGAATTGTGTCAATTGTTGATTTACTGAATATTTGAATAGTACCAGAATTAATGGAATAAGATGTTTTACCTTCACATGAAACAGTAATAATCATCGAACCGATGAAGTTTTGAGGATAGGAAAATGATTTAGAAAGAGAGTGTTCATAAGAATCCTGATAAATACGGTTAATGTTAATTTCTACTTCAGTAGTGTCCAAATACAAAACAATTGTTAATCCATTTGAGTCAGTCCTATCACCAGAAAAGAGAAAGAATATAGTTAAACTATTATATTCTAGAAGTTCAAGATTGACTAGTTCAAAAGTAAAATTTTGTTTTACAGAAGTTGAGTCATAAGAATACAGTATATTTTCATCTATGATAGTAGTGTCATAAGTAGAAAGGAGGTTAGGAACATTATTTTGATTTCTTGCAATACCTAAAGAACTGGTAAAACAAAAGAGTGTTAACACCAATAACATGTTTCTAGTTGTGTTTCTCATTATCTGTATTATAATCTGAAAATTCATTTATAAACTGAGTAAAATCATATCTACAATATCTGAATCTTGTTGGGTTTAAATAAAAACTTTGCATTTCTATATTGAGAAAGATGTTCATAATTGAATTTCTTAAGACTTTAAGATCAAAGAAAAGAGGAGGCCCCATTCTAGAAGAGATTCTACTTATTGGTATTGCTATCGTTATTTTTGCTATAATCTTTGCACTAATTTTCAGCTTAATAGATTGGTCTGCAGTCAAATTTGATGATATTTTCGGGTGAAGTCTTTTCTTCTAATTTAAAGAAATTTCAATTTTTAGTGAGTTTATAAGGTGAGTTATGATATCTCTTTTGAAGCTAGTTATACACAAGATAACATTTTAGTCGATGAATCTCTTTCTATAGCTAGCTTCCCCATTTTAGAAAAAGGAATGTGAGGAGTTCAAATCTCCGACCCCGCTCCAAACTCTATTTTATTCCAAGAGATTTTTTTATATATTCTTTAGGTATTATAGCGATTTATATGCTTAAAGACGAGAAAAAAGTAGACAATAGTTGAATAAAATATCTGAAAAATGGTGATTATTATGGTTTATGATGTGATTACTAAAATCTGTCAGGAAGAAAAGATGGAACATGAGCCATTCTATAAGTCTATCAAAATTAAGGGAGACACAATATTGCTATACAGGGAAAAATTAGTAAAAGAAACTGCATCTAAGAGCTCTATTGCTTATGATCACTACAAAGAGTGGAAGAAATCAAAAGATCAAGATAAGCTAGAAGAAATTGATGATGTTATAGAAAAGTTGAGAGAATACTTCAAAGAGCGGTTGATAGTTTTCTATAAAAGCAATGAAATTGGAATAGAAATTTAGCCTGAACTTCTACATATTCTCGGCACCCCTCATTTGTAAGCTTCTCTGGATAAGTTTCCTCTATTTACACTTTCGAAACATATATCAACAGTGCATATTTTATTGTTGTAGGTAATTACAATGACATTCATAGTTTTCATTGGAGGCCTATTTGAATATAATTCAGGAAAAACTACTTTTGCAAAAGAAATTATCTCTTCTTTTGAAAAAGATCTTTCGATGAAAACAGCACCCTTTAAGCCTTTAAGTGGAAACAACCTGTTCTTTCACTATGAAGAGATAAAGGAAAATGTCAAGAACCATGGTAATTTGGTTTCTTTAGATATTGTAAAATTAATGGAACCTTCGTCAGTAGAAATTCCTACGATTTTGGCAAATCCTGTTCACAAACTTAATACTCAAGCGCTACCGTACAATTTCTATAAAGAGGGGGCAATTAAAACACTTTTCTCTCGCTATGCTAGTAGTGTCTCTTTAATGCAACGTTTTACAATTTGTAAATCAGAATCTGAAATTGAATCTTGCTTTTTAGTGAATGAACCAATCTATAAGAACCAGAAGTTTTGGAATGATCAAACTCTTACAGATCCAATCCTAGAAGAAGCAAAAGAGATCAAATATTTCAAAAATGATCAAGAGTTCTACTCTTTGAACGATAAGTTTTATGCAAAAGCTACTAAGACTTCGTTTGATTATGTGAAAGAACATTCAGATATCACTGTAGTTGAAAGCTTTAACAATTCAGCTCACCCTGCATGGTGTATCCGGGAATCAAATGCTGTAATTATTGTAGGCCCTGGTTCTCTTTTCGTCTATGAACCAGATGCATACTTCAGAGCTATTGACAACTACCGTTCAATCAATCGTAATAAAGTCACCACAACAGATGACATTCTTAAGCTAGCAACACCAACTGAGGTCTTGCCATTCCCAGTTGATCTTGGTGAAAGGAAGAAAATAATTAGTGATTTGACTAACAAACTATCAAAAGAAATTCAGAAAAAGAAGTAAATGGTATTTGGTTTCCTCTTTTTTTTGTTGCCCTTTTATGTGTGAGTGCAATTTTATCAGTAGATCAGTGATAGACTTTGTCAATTTATAGTTCACAATATGGAATGGAATCAATCAATGCAGAACTTATGGAATGCATCAATGAATTACGTTATAGATCAATAGGGATAGTAGACGTAGCTGTAGTATCTTTGGAGGGACTTCCATTGGTATCTTTAGTTTTGGAGAGAGTAGAAGAAACTAGATTTGCTGCAATGACTGCGGCTATGCTTTCCTTGGGAGAAAGAGTATCTACAGAACTTAACAAGGGTCTACTAAAGAAAATTTTTGTAGAGGGGGATCATGGTTACATAATTTCCATGCAAGCAGGAGAGAATGCGGTTCTAACAGTAAGTGCAACAACTGATACAAAGATTGGTCTGTTGTTCTTAGATATGGAACGTACCTCAGCAAAGATATCTAAAATTCTTACATATCGTTAATTTCTAGAACAATTAATTGACTTCAACTTGATGAACTGGCAATTAGTTCAACTTTTATTAATTCACATGCAAGAACCATAGTTGTTTCATCAATTGTACCTTTCTTAAGATAAAGTTCTACAACGTTTCTAATTAAAAAAACCTAACCCTAAGACAAAAAACCATACGAAAAAGAGAAAAAGGATTAATTGAATGTGAAGATGATTTGTTTGAATTTCGTAAACGAGTATTTTCTACATCAAGTTGAAACAGATATACAAGTGATACAAGAGAAATTGGACATATCCTTAGCATCCAGCGGTAGAAGAAAGACAGGTAGCTATTATACTCCAGGTTTTATTGCACAATACATGGTTGAAAAAACCATCTCTCATTCTCTCCTTAGTAAACTAAACAAATTGGTGACTAAAAGACAATTCAAAGATTTTAATGATTTTGAATGTGATCAAGATCCTGCAATATTTTCTATTTTGTTTAACCAAGTTTTACCTAATTTTACGATCTGCGATATAGCTATGGGTTGGGGTGTTTTTCTCTTACATAGCTTCGATTATCTTTTTTCATTATACAAAACTACTGTTTCAATTCTAGAAGATGAAATTCAAAAAACACCTTTATTAGAAGATTTCACAAAAAGAAATGCTGAGAAATTAATAGTAAATTCAATTATTTCTAACAATCTTTATGGGACAGATTTGTCATCAGTTTCAACTGAATTGGCAAAGTTAAAATTCGCTGAAAAAGCTCTTAAGCTTCTAAAAGAGAAACAAATTATTCTGTCCACTTTCAATTTCAAAGTAGGAAATAGCTTAATTGGTTTTTCTTTTGAGCAAAATACAGAGATCAGTTCTAGTTTTTTGAATTATAGAAAGTCAATTCTTAATGGAATGCCCTCTAGTAGCCGGGAAGGAGTAAATACATGGTTGGGAAATGAAACCCCATTAAATTGGAATCACATCTTTCCCGAAGTATCTAAGATGGGTGGTTTTGATGTAGTAATTGGAAATCCCCCCTATATCAATGTAAAACGTATGAATCTCTCTGGAAGAAAAGCATATTCCAAACTTTATGATACATATAATCCCAATGGGGATATATCTAATGTTTTTTGGGAAAGGGGTCTAGATTTATGTAATTCCAAAGGCATAGTTTCCTTCATTACCCCTAGGTACTGGCTTGAGGGTAATGACAGCAATAGATTGAGGAATCACATATTATTAAATTCTGAAATACTTGAAATTATTGACTTTAGAAGTAATAGAACTCTTTTTTCATCAGCTGAAAATAAATTGGGAGTAGATACCGCCATTGTTATCCTACGAAAATCTAAACCAAGAAACTTACCATTTGATGTTTATTTTGCTCAAGATGAATCTTCCATACAATCTATCAATAAAACCAGATTGAAACACACAAAAGTACGTCAGTCAAACCTTTCAGAAAAAAAATGGGTTTTTGAAATAAATCCTATTATAACCCAGATTAGTAAAAGAGCTGATTATCACCTAGGAGATGATAAGAAATACGGAGATTTTTCAGGAATTTGTAAAATTGGTAAAGGATGTTCAACTGGAAATAATAGGATCTTTAAATTAAAACATATATCAGATTTAACATATGTGGGAGCAAATAATCTAACAGTAAAATTGGAGGAGGAAGAAAAAGACTGTTTAAGACATCTGATCAAGAATAGTGACATCTCTCCTTATCATTGGAGATTAAGAGATGAATTTTGGATATTTCTAAAAGACAGGGATATAATGGATTATCCGAACATTAAGAAGTATCTGCTTAATTTCAAAGGAACTCTTGAAAAAACACAGAAGAAGTATGGTCTGAAGAGTTTCTACGACTATGCTGCATATAGATCTTTGAGTTTAATTGAAAACATACCCAAAATTGTTTGCCCATATCAAGCAGATAGTAACAAATTCGCTTTACTTGGCTTAGAATCTCCCCCTACGATTAATGAAACCGATGTAATTAGTTTGGTTATTCAAGACACTTTTACTAAAGAAATAGGGTGGTTTTATCTCTTGACAGTTCTAAATTCAGAATTACTTTCCTATTATAGTAGAATAATGAACAAAAAAGTATACAACCTGTACGATTTTAGACCAAACCAAATTTCGATTTTTCCTATTATGAAATGTGAAGACAATTCAGTTTTTCTTGAAATTGGTGCTGGTTTAGTTAATGCATTGAAATTTTCTTTAGATTCTAAACAAACCAAAAGTATGGTCCTTATCATGAGAAATATTCTCGATTTTCTTGTCTATGAGACATATTTCAGAGAATCTCTTTCAACACAATTGCATGACACTATCAAAGAGAATTTGTTATTATTCCAAGTTAAGGAAGAGACAGAAGCTAATTTTAAGGATTTAATGCATTGTTGGGAAAAGATGATTACAGAAAAGATGATTTTAGATGAAATCCAGCAAATTGCTGCTTTTAAAGATGTTAAACAGATAAGAAAAACTCTAGGGATAGATTCGAACAAATTACCTTTCTTCTAGCCACTTCTTTGGTGTTGATAGAGTTATTTTTCCAGTTTCTTGTAGTTTACTTATAAGATTCTCAAAGATTTGAACATTTTCTTGAATTTCCACTTTCGAAAGATATCTTCCTTGAGAGATATTATATGAAAAATGCCAAGAGTGAAGATTAATCGAAATATATGAATCATCATGTTGAGAGTTCTTAACAAGTTGGAGGTAATTATTTATGACATCTTCTTCTTTTCTTTTGCCTTCGAACAAAGCCCAAAGATAAGTATACATCCCTTCCATTATACTTTGTTTTGGTGTTTTGATAACGGGAAATTCCATAAGGTTTCCATTTATTCTATATGGTTTTATAGCACCCTCAGCTTCTACATACAAAGAACTATCATACCGAATATTTAGTTCATTTAATATGTCGAATGTATTAACGGTGTTTCTCATATAAGGAGCTCTAAATCCATATACTTTCGTATCTAGAATAGATTCAATTTCCGCTTGTGCCCTCTTGATAATATGTGATTCCTCATCTCTATTAAAACCTATCCCTGTTTCTTTCCCTGTCAAATCCTCGTGATCAAAACCATGTACTCCATGTTCAAATATTTGCTTTTTAAGAAGAGATACATATTTTGAATTAGTTTCTTTTAATAGTTTCAAGCTTCTTGCTTCAAAATAAAAGGTTGAAGGAAGGTTGAAATCAGTTAAACAATTGATAAAGGGTTCAAAACAATCAAGTGTTCCCTTAAGAGAAGCTGATAATTTTGGATCCCTGAGAATTTCATTTGGTTGTTCTTTAAGCGGATAACTAATAGCATGTTTACTGTTTTTGATTGGTAGTGCATAATCCCTATCAAAGTCAATACATACAAAGATATAAACCAAGTAACACAACTCTCTAGTTTCATTCCATGCCTTGCAGAGCTAAAATTATAGTTTTTCCTCGAATTTCCACAATTCTACTATTTGTTAATTTAGATATATTTTCTGCTATATCTTTTACAGATTCTGAAGGAACAACCTGTAAGCATTTTATCTTTATTACCTTATCCCTTTTCAGTACATTCTCTATTTCGTGAATGATGTTTTCAGTAATACCCTTTTTTCCTATACGCATTTTTGATGGTTCATGACGTATTTTGTTAATGGTGTTGTTCATTCTTAACCTCCTTTTTTCTATAGTAGGGTATTCTTGTATACTTGTTGCAGTGGTTACATTTGATGGCAATCACTCTGTTTGTAGATGAAAGTCTAACTCGGCTATTAATTCCTGGATAAAGGAATGCTTTACAATGTTTACAGAATCGTTTTTTCCATTCTGGAGGGAATTTTATTCTAGTTTTCATTTGGATTTTACGTGCTTGTTTAGCAAACTGCTGGGCTTTTTCCATATCCTCTGAAATAATTTTATCTGCTTTTATGAGTAAAGAAACAATTTGTGCTTTGAAATCCTCTTGAGACAAAACCTGAAACTTTTTTCTTCGATTCTTTCTCTTCCTTGTACGTGGGTGAGATGTTTTTTCATTAGACATGTTGTTTCTTCCCTATTGGATGAGAAAAAATCACCTTATCAACATTTCTTTTCATTTTATTTTTAGAACCAAATGTTAATTTGAAGAAAAAGGATTTATCTCTAAGGAGGTGGTGGAGGAATATTCTTGATTAGTTTTTTCATTTTCCTTTCAGAAACAACTTGACCAAAGGGAAATATTGTACCTTGTTCCTTTGTGTTTTTTTCAGAATCAAGTATAGATTCCCCTTCATTCTCCATTTCTTTTTGTTCCATTGCTAGGACAATTGTTGATTCTTTCTTAATTTCTTGATCAGGATTTGTTTTCCTTCTCATAAAGACTGGTAATCTTACACTCTTCAAAAGAGGAAATAATCTATTTCTATTATAATGGGGGATTTCCTTCTTGCGTATGGATTTCATTGGTTTCGTTCTTTTCTTTAAACTTGGCTTTATACAAGGTATAAATTTCTCAATTTTGAAATATGAATCCCAAGAAAGCTGCATCTCTGACTTATTAGGTAATCCCAGAAGTAAGAGGATCTTACTGCGTTTTATTTCATTTAAGGAATGAAATCGTATCGAAAACACCATCTTTTCTTTATATTGTAGAGATATTATTTTCAATTGCTGTAAATAGTCTATACAATTATCAAATTCTGAAGAACTGTATGTCAATAAAATCCCTTTATTTTGTTTCCCAGCTTTATTCTTTCCTTTCTTAAGAATTCTTGAACTTAGATTTAGATTACAATGTTTAAATGCTAACAAATCTTGAAAATATCTTGTAAGCTGATTAGATTCTTCTCCTGAAAAAACTATAGAAGAGAAAACCATGAAATTCTTTCCCATTTTGATAATTCGGGGTTCTGATGTTTTCCGAATAGGAGAAAAATAGCTTTCTTGTAAGCTTTCAGCAATATTGTGGTGGTTTATTTGTGATATAACCAAAAATGGACTTACTGGGGTAATTTTTTGCATTCTATCTAGAAGATTTGATACTTCGCTTATTACTTCACCTGCATTCTGTGCTGAAATGATCAAGTAGAGTTTCATTGATGTTTCAGTCATTTGAATAACGTAAGAATAACCAAAAGAATCAAAATAATTTGTTATTCTTTTAGAAAGTTGTGTGAGAACCCCTTCTTCCATCTTAGTTAATGCAAAACCAATAACTGAAATTGCTTGATTATCAGATTCTAATAAAATAAAATCCTCTGTGTGGTGAATTTGAAATTTTGACATAGTATCTAACAATATATATAGAAAAGAGCATAAAAACCCAAAAATAATTTGGGGGAGAAGAGTTTACTTAATCTCTCCATAATGCTTCAATAGATATTTCATCAGGTTTAGTTAAGTACAAGGATTTTACCTCAGCAATTACCACGGTTACTGATAGTTCATCATCTGGAATGACTTCATCAATATTACAACCCCAAACAAATTCTGCTTTTGGATTGATTTGATCTGTAATCATAGTTGTTATAGTATCGACTTCAGTCATTGATATGTTCTTATTAGCCTTAATGTTAACAAGCGCGCCTGTTGATGAATTAATATCTATATCAAGTAAGGGATTTGATAATGCATTGGTTATTGCTTGTATAGCTCGATTCTCGCCTTTTCCATGTCCAACACCAATGACTGCAGGACCACTACGGCTCAATATCTTCTTGGTATCGGCAAAATCGACATTAACTCTTGCAGGGAGTACTATTAATTCCGTTAGTCCAACGACAGCATTAATTAGAACATCATCAGCCAGTTTAAATGCATCCCAGAGTGTAAAATCTGGTGCATACATCAGTAGTTTTTCGTTTGGAACCACAATAACAGTATTAGAGTGTTCATTTAATTCATCTAAACCTTGCAAAGCTGCATCCATTTTTGATTGTCCTTCTGATGCAAAAGGTAAAGTACAAACACTTACAACTAAACATCCTTCTTCTTGTGCAATCTTAGCAACGTAAGGCGCTGCTCCAGTTCCTGTACCTTTTCCTAGACCACAAGCAACAAAAACAAGGTCATTTCCTCTGACCAACTCTCTCATGTCTTCTTCATTTTCTTCAGCTGCAGCACGACCTATATTGGGATCATTTCCTGCTCCTGTTCCATTTGTTAATTCTCTACCTATGAGTAGTTTTCGTTCTGCTTGAATACTTAGAAGGTGTCTAGCATCTGTATTAACAGCTACAGTAGTTGCTCCAATAATCCCTCCACGTGTTACAATATTGTTAATGGCATTAGAACCAGCACCACCTACACCAATAGCTAGGATTCTATTTGTTTTGAGGACCTGTTGAATGTATGAATCGACAGAACTACTTGAAAAGCGATCAGAAGAACCTGATTGATTCACCAATAATTTTTCAAGTTCTTTATCCGTATCGTCACTATCGAATGTATTTGGCTCATTACGGTTAGAAACATTATCCTCTTCTTCATCAATATTAATAATATAATGTTCATCCATATATTCTCAGAGAAGCTTTCGATAACTAACATAACAACACAAATATGACCGAGAAGACTCGTCAGTATTACATTTTTTTGTTTATAAGTGTTATAAGAGAAAATTAAATGGTGCACGCGCCGGGATTCGAACCCGGGTTCCAGCCGTGGCAGGGCTGAGTCCTACCAACTAGACTACACGAGCACGAGTAAGGTTGTATTTTAGAAGCAATATTTATCTTTTCTGTTTGATGATGATTAAAAACACACATTAAAAAAGAAGTATTAAAAAAGATTTGGTACGCTAACCGGGATTTGAACCCGGGTTCCCGCCTTGGAAGGGCGAAGTCCTGCCACTAGACTATTAGCGTATTTTTTCTACTTCCATCTGTTTTACTTATATTTTTAATCTTTCTGTTCATGATTTGATTTCTTTGCATCCTTTTGGTAAATCAAAAATTGTTCTAGATTGTCAAAATTTCAATTAGATAATAGCTACAATTTCTATGAGGTTTAAAGGTAGTGTGTATATAATTTAAGAGTTTGTAAAAATCACTACCAAAAAATGAGTGCTAAAAATTGAAAAAGAAAGTGGGTTAGTTGCCCCATTTTTCAAGTGCTTTGGCGAGTTCTACATGCTCTTTTGCATATTCTTCCAAGGAAATGCCCTTGAGTGTAGCATCTAGAGCTTGTCTCATTGCCATTGCTCCCTTTCTTGTACCATCAGGATGTCCATGAATTCCTCCTCCTGCCTGAATTATGATATTATCACCACCATGTTTCACTAAGTTAGGTACTTTCGCAGGATACAATCCCCCTGATGCAACTGGAAAAGTTGGTTTAAATTCATACATTGGGTTAAGCATAGCATCTTTAATTTGAAGTTCAAGATCTAATTCTGTGTCCATTTTGCCTTGGCCATACGAGCCTATATGCAATTGATCACCACCGACCATTCGGACTATTTTAGCAATTGGTAACATGGAAATACCATGTTTCTTATTACGAGTGAAAGCTGCATGCATAGTTCTATGAACATGAATTGGTACCTTTACACTTGGATCAGCTGCCATTTGAGCTAATTCTTGAAATCCAGTAAGAATAACATCTATCATCAAACATTTAGCCCCATTATCGATAGCTTCCTCTATCCTTCTCCACATGACATCATGTTTTGCGGTTACATTCACTGCATGGATTACAGTTCTTCCTGTTTCTTCTTTCACTTGATCCATCTTTTCTAATACTGCAACGGTTCTATCTGCTATTGGACAGAAAGGTTGGCTACTTAGATTTTCATCATCTTTGATAAAATCTACACCACCGATAGCCGCTTCATAAGCTACTTGAGCCCATTCTTTTGCTGTTAATCCCATTTTTGGTTTAACAATTGTTCCTAAATGAGGACGATTTGGAAATTCACCTTTGTCAGTACCTAAGATTTTACGTACTCCTTGTACTCCAAATTTTGGTCCTGGAAAGTTTTCTGCAATACTTCTGGGAAATTCTACATCAACCCATCGTATATTGCGAAGTGCTCCTAAACCAAATAGGTTACCAGCTAACATGGACAAAATACTTGTAATTCCTGCTTCTGTATCAAAAGTTTCTGTCTTAAATCCAATTAATACTTCTCCACTCTGATATCCTTCGTGGTCACCAATAACCTTGGTATCCAGAATCTCAGCTCTTAATCTAGGAATAATGTCTATCTCTGTGTTTTCAATTGTAGTAAGTTTGGTCCATGTACCAACGCTTTCTTCGTCCGCGATATCCTCCCCAGCTTGTTCCACGGACTTTACGTGCTCTACATAATAACGAGCAACTAGTAATTCTTTATATTTATCTTTCATATAAAACACTCATTCTGTACCATTTTAAACAATATGATTTGTCTAGTTTTCGAATAATAAAATGAAAGTAATATCTGGTTTAAAGGTTTAATAAAGAAAAAGGAATGGAAAGCTAAACAAAACACTATTATTAATATTGTCTTTGTATTAATTGAGTATTAGTCATATAACTAAGCAATCTTGCTTTTTCAAGGTCTATTATACAGTTTGCGTTTTCATCATTTATTGAATTATCATTTTCTGTAAGTGAGCTAAGGACTTTTCTTACAGAATTATCAATTGATTGGAAGTAGTATTTACGTTTCTTAGTACCAATATTCATTAATGAACACCGCACTCTAATGACTGTGTCATAGAATGCAAATTTTACAAGATTAAATTTATTGAAAAGAGATATATTGTATTTTTCTACTTCAGCCCATATGTAGTCATATTGCATTTTAGAAACCTTTTGCTCTATTGATAGTTCTTTGTTTTGATTTACCAAAGGCATAGATTCCTTGCTAAAAAAGATGTGCTGGAAACTAGTAAGAATACCGAAAACAGAAGGATTGGTCTTTTTATTTATTTTATTATAATCCAAATAATTCGATATGGTGTTTATATGCAACTCACTTTCAAGAAAAACATCATGATTAAGGTACCAAGTTATGAATTTGTTCCATTCTTGTCTAGCTATACTTTGAAAATTAATGGAAATTCTATATATCCAAGGATCGTCTCTTGAGGTATCTTTTTCAGATTTTAAATGTTCAAAGGAATGAGTATAACGACCATAATTTGTTATACAATCATATAATTTGAATGCGAATAAAGATAACAAAGTAATAATTTGATCATCAATACTAACTCCTCCGTAATTGTTCAAATTATAAAGTCTAGTGCGTTTGTCTCTCTTTCCTTCATAATTATTAAAATATTCATTAATCAAGCTATGAATATATTTTACATTAGCAAAATTGTTAACCTCCGAAGAAGAATCATCGTATTTCTTCCCATTTAATCGTGCGTTCATTAGTACTAGTACTTCCTTCAGTTCAGGATTACGAAGAAATAGTTGCTTAACTCCTTTATTTGTAGCTAATTGTTTTCTGCTTGCTCCTAGAATTTCTATTAATCTTACATCAAAATTATCATCAAGAATATATGATGAAGTTTCTTTCTTATTCAAGGAATTTGTTAACGTTCTAAACATTCCATCAAGATTGTACTTGGATAATGTAATGTAATTATAATGCTCTTGCTCATCAAAACGAATAGATACAGGTAAATATGGAGCTAAGATTTTAGTGCTTTTTAACGGATTAATAACTCCTTTTGATACATTATTTGATACTTTCTTGTGCTTATTTAACTCAATTACGGAGTTTATTGCATCAATTTTAATACTATCGTATAATTCCTTATTCTGGTATGCTAATAAATCCTGAAGATCAACAAAAATATCCTTTTTCTCATCATAAATTCCTAGAGCATTTGCTCCAGAAAAGGAATTAATAATTTTATTATTTGTTTTTTGAGTACTAAGAAATTCTACCAAATTACACAAATCATACTTGTTGTCTTCTGAATTTAGATTGTGCTGAATCTCTATGTATATTTTTGTTCTTCTGTCCCTATAATTGTAGGACAATGGTAGAACACAGGGTATTATCTCTTCTTGCGTTGCTTTAGAATAATATACTTTAATAAAGTAAATAAATTGTATTGAGGTATACAAAACTAATCCAGAAGTCTTTAAATTAACATTAGAGTTATACCTGTCTCTGTATTTCTCGTATTCTGATTGCTCAAACAATCCTGCTTTATTTAAGATTTCTGAGTTTCCAATAAACAACTCTAGATTTCTATCTAGATGACTGTAGTCACATCCCAAAAATAACAGTTTTTTGTCTTTATTTGAAAAAGTATTAGAAGAGAAAATATCGTCATCTACTTTGTATTTCGTAGTTTTGGATATTTAGTATTCTGGATATTTTACTTAGATACTTCTTTTTGATTATACAGTGATTTTCTCCTTATGTTACTTGCAACCATTAATGAAAATAACAAAAAGAATACTATTGGGGTCATGAATGAGGTACTCGTTACTTCAGTAGGATTATAATCAAAATCCATATAAGTTATGTTCAACACACCAGAAGTCACAGTGATTATAGTCATTAAAACTTCTGCTTTAGTAGTATTTAACCACTGATAAGCAGTATTGATTGGTCTCCAAAGGGTGTAATTGCCATTTGGAAGTTGATCTAAATCCGTTTGATTAATATAGAACACAACATAACTATATTCAACTGTAATGCCCGGTTGATAAGTATATTTCATAACTGTTGAGTGTACATATCCTAATCGTTCAAATTCCAATGATTGGTTCTCAAGTGATGCATTAATGAAAACCTTTGGAATATAATCAGATATTTCAGTGACTGTTTGATTTTCAGCTTCTTTATTTAAAATTTCTACTGTTACATTTATATCAAACAAAGTGGTATTGGGTTCACTAAAATATGAATTGTGAAGTACAGAAACTTCAGAAATTTCTGAGATTCTAGAAGCAATAGTTGATTCTTCCCCTTCTACTACCATCGTATATGGGAGTAAAAGTGTAAGCACTATTAGCGATATAGTCAAGAATTTACCTATTTTTTTATTCATATTATCCTTCCTCCTTACTCTCTAATTCTAACAACTGATTTTTAATTATACTAGTACAATAACACATAAAACCATTTAGGTTGCTAATCTCCCCTCCGTATATGCTCTCCCATAAGCTAAGTAAGCATCAACGTATCCATATCCCATTTCTTGGTCAAAAGTACTTCTTGAACTTGCATATTGAAGGATATCTATTACCTTTTGCACAGTAGGATCTGTATAAGAACCTAACCCATTATGGTATCCAGTTATAATTAATGCAATTATACCCGCTAAGTAGGGTGTACTAATGCTAGTTCCTGCCATATATACCCAAGTTCCTCTGTAAACGCCAAGGATAATATCTCTATAAGGTTGTGTTAAAACAGGTACTCCATTTCCGGGTGCAAGCCAATATATCTCAACGAGCAAGCAATTAGTAGAACAAGAAATAGAATTCCTAGCAAAGGTCTTTTTAGAAACAAGGTATGATATTGATACAAATATCCGTGTAATAATAGGTTCACCAATATATGTCTCTGTTATTTGAACTATCACTTCTATTTCAGAAAGATTGAATTGTGCAATGTCACAGTTCTGTTGTTTCGGAATGCATAGTATCACTAATAGTAAACTTTTATTCCGTGTGTGCTTAATCTTCTAATTGTGTAACGATGGCTTTGCAAAAAAATCAAAAACATCAAGTTATCATCTTACCTTTAATAACTCTTCAAATTCTCAATTACATTGTAATAATCTATTCATTTCTTCCTTTTTCCTCTAAGTTTTAGTGGTTTGGTCAAATCACAAATGTATAATGCTGATAGTTAGATATCAAGCAAGTTTTGAAATAATAGTATAATTTTTAATAATATACTATTCGTTCATTATATGTATAATTGTAAAGGGTGGGAATATAGCAACGAGGACTATCTTGGTAGTGGAGGACAAGGAGTAGTTTATTCTGCAAGAAAAGTTTTAGATGATAAAGAGTATGCGATCAAAATAGTTGATTTGAGAAAGTATAAAAGAAGAAAAGATAAAGAAAAAGTAAAAAAAAGATTTGAAAAGGAAGAATATCTTTTAGATTTAAAACCTCATAAAAATTTTATTCAATATGTAGATAAGGGAAAATGTACGGACGAGATTTATTATTTTGTTATGGAAAAAGCTGATACAAATCTATCAAAATATCTAAGTCAAAACAAGCTATCTTTTGATGAAAAAATTAATCTCTTTCATCAAATATTGGATGGTGTAGAATCACTACATAATAATAATTCACCGATAATTCATAGAGACCTTAAACCAACAAATACCCTCATGAAAGAAGGAATCCCCAAAATTGCAGATTTTGGAATAGTTTTTATTAAGGATGAAACTGCACGTTTTACTACTACCAATGAAAGGGTAGGCTCAAAAATCTATTCGCATCCAGATACAGAACTTGGTAGGCTTGATGAAGTTTCCTGTAAGTTGGATATTTACTCTTTGGGGAAAATACTATATTTCTTACTATCAGATGGAACGGATCTTCATAGAGTTTATTATGACAAAGAAGAATACTATCTTCCTTACATTCACCATGATCCTCGCTATACGGTCTTCGACAACCTCTTTTTATGGACAATAAATTTGCGAATGAAAGAAATAATTGGTTCTATTGAAGAGGTTAGAATTGCTTTTGATGAAGCATGTGAAAACTTTCATAGTTTTCCTAATCGTGTAGAGGAAACAATAAAACTAGGTCATGCTCTTTTCAGAAAATGTAAACATAAAGAAGGGACAAAATGTCTTGAAAAAGCTGTTTCTCTAGAACCCAACAATCCTTATGCTCTCTATCATTATGGTAGATGGTTTGAGATAGAAAAAGTTACAGAAGAAGATACAGAAAAAAGAATTAAATACTATGAAAAGATTTTGCAGAATGAGAATTTTACAGATTGGTATATTCTCAGTATTATTGGTAAGGAATTTTTACAAAGTAAAGATAAGAATCAGGGACAACAAATTATTGAAAAGGCTAAGAAATTAAAAGCAAGAGTTTATCCAGCTATAACTATAGCTACAGAAGAAGAAATTAGGAAATATTATAAAGTGTCATTTAGATAGTATCATTGAAGTAGTTTTTTCAGTTCTCCTCTGCGGCTACATCAACACTTTTTACATGTTCCACATAATAACGAGCAACTAGTAATTCTTTATATTTATCTTTCATATTTGTCACCAAAATTAATCATAAATGTTCTATGTATCCTCACTAATTATCATAAAGGGATACTTCTCCTTAATTATCATATAAACTATTGAAGGTGAAAAAACACCTGATTCTGTTATTATACCATCAATCAAATCAGAGGACACAGTTTCGAACGCAGGATTTAGAAAATTCAATCCTTCTGGAGGATTTTCCCAAATTTCTGTTCCTGCTCTCATTTCTATTTCTGATAGTTTGCCAATACTCGTTTCAGGATCATACTTTAGGAGATTAATCGCTGTATAAAATGGTATATCCATTTCTTTAGCAGCAAGAGCTAATAACCGTGTTCCAATTTTATTAATGACTGTACCTTGACTTGTAATTGCATCTGCTCCCGTAATTATGATGTCAACATCATGCCTATTCAATACCCATCTCATTGCACTATCAACAACTTGAGTAGTTGTAATCCCTGCTTCAACTAATTCTTTGGCAGTAATTCGTCCTTGATATAAGGGGCGAGTTTCAGTACAGAAAACTCGTATGTCTTTGCCTTGATTATGTGCTTCTAGAATGACCCCAGTAGATAAAGAAGAATGACAATGGGTCATAATAGTACTTCCTGGTTTAATTCTATGGGCACCATAGGAAATAACCTTCCTTTTCGATTCTTTGAGTAGGTTAACATACTCTTGAGTAAATGAGTTAGCAATTTCTTTGGCTTCTTGAACAGAATTTGCTTTTTCATGCAGATTATAAATAACATATCTCAAACCGTTTCGAAGAGCAGGTTCAGTAGCTCTAGCTGTAGCTAAAATGTATCTAGCTTTTTCCAGTTCTTCAAAGAGATTATCTAATGAGGAAACTTCAAGACGAGTAGCTAATGAAGCAAAGGCTTTTACCCCCTCAATTGCGATATTTGTAGCTCCTTGAATTCTCAAGGTTCGTATATCTTCAACAACTTGTTGAAATGCTGAATCCAATGTAATTCACCTATTAGGTATTTTATATATATCTTAAAGATAATAACATCAATATAAAACCCGTTTATAAAGACTTGCGGTTTGAACAAATTTTCTACTAGGTTTTGCGAAATAAGCTTCCTAGTTCATGAGCCCATTCCTTGACTTTTTCCAAATTTCTAGTATCATAACCAAAACTTGGCATCTTTTTCGTTGTTTGCAGATACCAAATATGAGGAATTTTTGCTCTTGGCACTCTTCCACCAAAGGCTTTCATTGAAACTGGTTTTAACCGTGGATACTTCTCTAAGACCTCTTCAAGGAAAACTCGATGTGCTTGATTGTGAAGTCTTTCTTCTCCAGCGAAACCTGCACAAACGAAAACAGCAACATTCTTGTTAGTAAAATCATTTCTCAGAAATTCTTCAGCACTTTTTCCCCACTTTCCATGGAAAATGCAACTTCCAATAATTATGCTTTCGTAATCAGAAGAATCGGGAGTAATTTTATTTTCTTCTAACTGATATAGATCAACTTGAAATCCGTAATCCTTCTCAAGAGTATCTGCAATTACAGAAGCAGCTTCTCTTGTTGCCCCATATAATGTTTGATAAGAAACTAATACCTTACTCATAAAATCACTTAATAGCTATTTTTACAAAAAAGAGTTTTAACCTTTAGTATTTGACAAAAATGGTGGGGCACGGCGGATTCGAACCACCGACCATCTGGTTTCTCAGTTTTGGCTCATAATAACTCTACAAGCTTAATTACAAAATAGTTTAATTTTTACCACGTTTTTATATCATTTTAATCATTTAATGTTAAATGAATCTGAAACTTTTCATTTTTACAACTTAGAGGAAATCAAGTTTCTTCGTGGTGATTGAAATTAATCTCAAGGTAAATACACAGAATACTGCGGATAAACATACCAGAATAAAAGAAATCGAAGAAATGAAAAGAGAAGTACAAGAAGTTCTCCAATTTATCAAAAAAACAAAAAAGAATATAGAAAAGCTCCAGAAACACAATAAAGCAAAATTAGTCGAAGGAACAGAAGAGAATTCAGGCCTTGAAACTATCAACTCAAATGAAATACAAATTGTCTGTATTGAATTTGATGATAACCTCTCCTGGGGAGCTTTAGAAAACTTAACAGAAAGCAAATACAACACTTTACCAGATAATGACAAATCCTTTGTGAAGCTTGTAAATTCATTGTTCTTTCCTAAAATGAGGTCAATTAGTGATATTATAAATGATAACAGTAGCCTAAAGAGTTGGAAGGAACACATAAAAAATCTGAGACCAATAATTGAAAACAAAAAAGGAATTCTTTTTGGGGAGTATTTGTTCAAAGAAAGTTTGAAATTTTCTAAGGAAATCTATGATTCTTATACAAGAAATGTTCTTTTTGGAAAAGGATATGATGAAGATCATAAACGAAAAATTACAAGGGAATTTTTCAACAAACATGGTTCGGATATAACTGAAAATATTAGGAAGAAGCATGATTTAACTCATGAAGAAGCTAGAATATTTACCATCTACTTGGCTTGCATGTCTGATTTTGATAAGAAAGTGTTAGGTTTTGATTATGGATCTATGCATGAGTTCTTCCAGAATGTTTGGATAAAAATAAATCATGATCGAGATGAGTTTAGAGGAAAACAACACATTTCAAAGGATAGTCAAAAAGTAATTGTTCATTCGGATTTCTCTAGGTTCAAATCCAGCGTATCTTTAGGTTTTGATTCTTATTTTACTTTACTTAATCGCAATAAATTCGAATTATGGTTTTCAGAACAAAAATGTGGTGGCAGTTATTCTATATGTAAAAACTTCAAAAATATAGGTGATCCTCTACATAAATCAGTTTTTAATCTAGCTCAAAAACGTACTAACAATAAGTTTCAAGATATTCTTCAGAAAATAGGGTTTACAGTACTTCAAAGCATTGACTTTTCTAATTCTTTGTTTAAACGATATACCTATTACTATGATGCACAGGGTAACAATTTTCTGCAAAAAATGAAATCAACGAAATATCAACATGACCTAATTTTTGGTTTGGAGAGAAATAAGATTCCGAATGCAAAACAATTGACAAGGAAATTAATTAAATCTGCAAAAGACAACCATCGTTTGATAGCCTTGATGCAGAATGGTTATACACTAAGTGACGAATCGAAAGTAATCAATCATCTAGATATCATAAATAGAAAAGAACAACCCCTTTGTATTATTGGTGAAATATTTTCTTTCAAACCTATAAAAAATGAAAAAGGAGATTATATTGTATCAATTGAAGGGTATTCACAGAAATTACTTAAGAAAATACAAAAAACTCATTCAGTTTTTAATTCAGAATTATACTATCAACTGAACTCTATTTTCAAGTCTATCTCAATAAGTAGAAATTGTAAAATTGAAGAGACTGTAGCTTCTCCTAAATACATTGAATCTCTCCTGTTTGCATATAATAAGATCCTTCACGAAATCTATCAGTATCTTATAGATAGCAAAAACTTTACATCATTTGAGATGCTCAAAGATGGTAAAACGTTTGTATGTAGTGAAATTGCTTCAGAAGATATTTCAAATGTTAAACTATGGCTTGAGAAAAACCAAAAGATGTATTCAGCAATTCCATATACAACGAATTACGTTTGGAAACTACCTCTTTATGGCAAACTAAAGGAAATAAGTCGAAACAATCCTATAAAATTAAGTGAAACCAAGGAACTAGCGTTCAAAAAACTATTTTCTTATAATGATAAAGAAGTATTAGATTTCCTTAAAGAAATGACTTCTAAAGATTTTTCGGAAGAAGATTTCGAACAAAAAGTAAAGACTGATCCTGAACACTCCCTTATATTCAGCATTTTGTATTTGCTAAAAGGGAACACAAGGTTAAAACTTCGTAAGAACCTGTTTGAACAAGGAGATTTAGTTAGGTCGCTAATATTTCTGGATGAGAAAAGTAATCCAGTAAGAACATTTGGCGATGATAAAAATCTTTCTTCAATGGAAAATCCATATTTAAATATCAAGATTGACTTCAATGAGATTTTTAGCATAAATAGATTCTTAGATCGAAATGTTCTATCTACATTCCCTATAGCAATAAAGTCAGGAAAATCGTCAACAAGGCATTCTGAATTGAAATTTAGATTCTGCAGAGTCGATGGAATACGTGCGGGAAAAAAAGGGGTGAAGGCAAGAGAGATGTATATAGAAAGAATAAGAGAGATGTTAAGCCATGTTGATGAAATTAACGATGCAATTGAGACATTGTATTCCAAACCTGCTATTTCTTTTAACCTATTAAGAGGTGAAAACAGAGAAATCATGATGAAATTATTCATCTACTTGTTCTTTGAATATAATGAGGTTTGGAAAGAATTTAGTAATTCACTGTTGGATTATCTGAAGAAGAATCTCTTCCTATTAACAGAGGATATGATTTTAAATAGCTATTTCATAAAATCTGGATGGAATATAACATTCAAGTCTATAAAAAAAATTGAAGGTCAAAAATGGTTAATCCACTATATAGTGAATAAAAACTCTGGCAAAGTTTTTGACAGAAAGATAGAGGTGCTACCAGCATTTGCCAATATAAGGTTTAAGAATTCTAGTAAAGAGAGCATACGTGATATTAAGGCAGAGTTAACTTTGTTTTGTAACTACAATCCTTTATTTCTTAAGATTTTGAAGATTTTAGAGTCGGGGATAGCACCACTTGTTTTTAGCAAAGGTAAAGATAATTTAGATTCAAAAACAAGTTATTCGTGGAAAAATTCAGTAGATTGGATGGAAAAAGTGTGTGTTTAAAGAAGTTGGTGGGGCACGGCGGATTTGAACCACCGACCAACTGGTCTCTCAGTTTTGGCCCAAAATTATGAGCCAGTCGCCTTTTAGTTAATGGCACGCAGCCATTTGACTTCTAACCGAGCTGAGCTAGTGCCCCTTTTCTACTTATACTCTCTCATTCTCTTTTTTTTAAGTTTTTTCTTCTCTTCTAAAAGCTTTGTTACATCTACAATTATTTTTTGATCTCTTTTTTGTAAGCAAGAAAGAAGCAATTATGATTAAACTAAGAATTAGATAATAACCAGTATAAGCAATTATTTCTAACCATGTTGGTTTATCTTGATAACCAAATAAAGCCCTAAGAAATTTTCCTAGTTCATTTGTCTTATCGTTGAGAATTCCACTCATATCCCAAGCATGTTTTTGTAACCAATGCGTTTCAGATCCAAACCAACCAATTTCTTGGAATTCGTGAATTCCATGAGAAAACATACCTGCTGCAACAATAATTAAGACAATGCTTGTAAATAGAAAGAACAATCGTAAGTTAATCTTTTTGCCAGAATAGAAAATCAGAACAGCAATTACTAAAGCGACAACGATTCCTAATAATCCTGACCAAAGAACAATCCAAGGACTATCTTCAGTAGCCCCAATACCAGCAAGAAAAAGAACTGTTTCTACCCCTTCTCTTAGAACAGAGATTAGCGCAAGTGTCAGTAAACCATATTTTTGTTGTTGTTTTATTGAAATGTCTACCTTTTCTTCAAGTTTCTTCTGAACATCTTTTCCTGTTTTTAGCATCCATATTATCATCCATGTCAGCAACAATGAAGCTATTATCATTGCAAAACCTTCAAAGATTTCTTCATAACTTTCAAACCCACCTAAAGCAAATTGAAAGATAACAGCTGTAAGAATTGAGAGGACAATACCTGCAATTGTACCTATCCACACTTGTTTTTTTAATTTCCTTTCACCTATTTTTGTAACATAAACAAGTAAAATACCAACTATTAATGTGGCTTCTATAGCCTCTCTCAATGTAATCAGAAAACTTGCTAAACTAAACAAAAATTCCCCTCTGGTTCAATTTAACAACACTAAATGGAGTTTATGAATGTTACATTTTTACAAAACAATTTTCATTGATTGTCTCTATTAGTTTTCGGTCCAGAAATAATGGGTTCTGCATATTTTGTAACTGATTCAGACAAGGTATTAATTTTTCCTGCAGAGAATCTATCAATACGATTCTTAGAACAACCATTACATAATCCCGCAGGTAACACTATTTTTGAAACCAGATCTTTTTTTTCTCTACTTATGCACCTGCCACATAAATGTTTCCCACATTCTTCACATGCAAACTTTGCGGCTGCTCCACAGTTTAAGCAGATTAATACAATTTCTTCATTCTTTTCTCCTATAACTATCACAATAGTCATAGGATTCTCAAGTATTAAACCCCAACACTTTTGCATAAATAGAATAATCACACCAATTATTTTTTTCCTAAAAAAGTATAAAACAGTAAATGTATGTGTTATGTGGCATTCTTTACGATCCACAATTTTTTGCAATCTCTAGTACAAGGGTACAAGAATAACGATAAATCAGTTCCAATAACCGAAGAAAAGTAAAACAAGAAGAAGCATTTTTTGATTTTATTTTTCTAATAAGAAATCTGCTTCTTCCGCATTAAAGGAGCTTCTAACGAAAGGCGCTGAAGCTACAAATTGAAAACCCATCTCATAAGCTTTTTCTTCATACTCCTTAAATAAATCAGGATGAACAAATTCTTCGATTTCTAAGTCAGAACTAGGGGGTTTAAGATATTGACCAATAGTTAGGATGTCACAATCTACTTTTCTAAGATTTTTCATTACTTCCAAAACTTCTTCCTTTGTTTCTCCTAAACCTACCATTAAACCTGATTTGGTAAGAAGCTCTGGGTTCATCTCTTTAACCAATTTAAGTAATCTAAGAGACTTTTTGTAATCTGCTTGAGGAGTAACTTTTCTGAAGAGCCGAGGGACTACTTCCACATTATGATTAATAATGTCTGGTTTTGAATCGACCACAGTTTTAATGTCTTGTTCTTTGCCTTTTAAATCTGGAATAAGTAGTTCTATTATAAGATTCTCGTCATAATCCCTTAACTTCTCTGTGATTTTAGCAAAATGAGCTGCTCCACTATCAGGTAAATCGTCTCTTGTTACAGAAGTAATAACAACGTGCTTTAGCCCTAATCTTTTTGTTGCTTCAAGTAAATGGTCTGGCTCATGTTCATCTAAGGGTTTAGGTCTTCCAAAATCTATATCACAGAACTTACAATCTCTTGTGCATATGTCTCCCATAACAAGAAAGGTGGCTGTCTTTTTTTCAAAACACTTACCAATGTTTGGACACATTGATTCTTCACATACAGTATGAAGTTCTAATTTTCTCAGTATTTGTTGAACTTCACGGATTTTTTCTCTATCCATGCTTCCTATTCGTAACCATTCAGGTTTTCGGAGCCTAGTCATCTTTCTTAATCATCTCTTCTAATTGATTTTCTGTGATTTTTTCTAGTTTAAAATTGAATATCTTCTCGAATGCACTTTCGAATTTCTCATATATCTCCTTTATGTCCAATGACTTTCCAAGAACCTGTTTCATTGAAATTGGCTCATATTCAGTAATCCCACAAGGAATAATTAAGCGAAAATGATCCATATTTGTATTAACGTTCAATGCCAAACCATGGGATGTAATCCTTTTTGATGCTCTTGCTCCTATTGCCGCCAACTTCCATTTTCTTCCTTGGTAATCTACCCAGACTCCAGGATATCCTTTTTTTCTCCACCCTTCAATCTTATATTCTTTTAATAATTCAATCAAAGTTTCTTCCATACTCCAAACAAATTGATCTACACCCATATTCAACTTTATCAAGTTAAGATGAAAGTAACCCACAAGTTGTCCTGGTCCATGATATGTTACCTCTCCTCCCCTCCTTACTTCTATAATGTCAATTTCTTCTTCTTCAAGAATTTCATTAGTTGCTAAAATATCCTCTCTTGATCCCTTTTTTCCAATTGTAAAAATTGGATTGTGTTGTAAAACTAACAAGAAATTGGCAAACTCACTGTCGTTTTCCTTTTTACTTCTAATCCTCTGTTGCAAATCGAGGGAATAACTATATTCTAGGAGATTGTACTCGACAAGATAGCAGTTTCTCATTGTTTTCTGTTTTTACATGTATTTTTAGCAATTTTGGTTTGTCAGTTTCTTGTGTGTATCAGTAAAGTTGAAAAGTGAGTTCGTTATAGGTAGTAATTGGTTATCTATGGCGAAATTTCTGACAATTTTACTTGCGGAAGCATCTATCGAATCCTTTCCAGAAGAACTGATGAAGGATATGAATGTGAGAAACTTCTTTTCTAAACTAAAGAAATCACCATCTGAAGTAATGCTAGATGTAAACTATCATAAGCAACTCATCGGAGGACTACCAGATTTTGAGAGACGAGGAAGGCCTGATATTGTTCATTTCACTCTCTTGTCTTGTTTTGGTTCTATTTGTGCTAGAGAGGAAAGACTCCAAGTGATTATTCACACATATGATAACAGAGTAATATATCTCAATCCTGAAATAAGATTACCGAAAAGCATTGAGCGGTTTAACGGTCTATTCTTGCAGCTGTTTAAGAATGGAAGATCACCTCCAACAGGAGATGAAGTATTAATGAATCTTACAAAGAGTTCACTTCCGAATCTTCTGGAAGAGTTACGGCAGAAACATGACATGATAATTGAGTTCAGTGTTAAAGGAGAACAACTTACTTCTCTTGAATATTCAAAAATAATTTTTGAATCCACAAATCCCTTACTAATATTTGGAGCTTTTCCACACGGAGATATAAAGAATTTACCAAGAGAACTAGTTGACAAGAAGTTGGGAATTTATGAAGAAGGTTTAGATTTGTTTGCTGTAATATCTCAAATCCTTGCTAGTCAGCATATGATTGAAGAAGATTCACTTTCAAAAGAAAAAGGAACTGAAGAACAAAAAATTTCATGGGAGTAAGAATGGAAGAATAAAAGAGCGACTTCCTAACGACATGTTTAAATTATTTCTTTAATTCGCTCAAAATAGGTGACAATACTGCCATTAGCTAAATTAGATAAGTTATTGCATCCAGAAAGTGTTGCCATTATTGGTGCTAGCCCAGATAAGAAGAAAGTTGGATATGCTGCCTTAAGAAACATGGTGTTAAGCGGTTTCAAAGGAAGACTTTATGCGATAAATCCAAAAGCGGATCAATATGGGGAGATTGAGGGTGTAAAGGTTTATGCAAGTATAAATGATATTGAAGATGAAGTTGATTTAGCTGTTATCTGTATTCCTGCAAGATTTATCCCATCATTAATGGACGATTTGGGGAAAAAAAGCGTTAAATATGCTGCTGTAATCACAGCTGGTTTTAAAGAAACTGGTTCTGAAGGTGCTGAGTTAGAGAAAAAAATTGTAGAGATTGCACGAAAATATGGCATAAGAATTGTGGGTCCAAATATTTTGGGTGTTATGGATACATCTGCTCCTATGAATGCTAGTTTTGCAGAACGCTCACCTATTAAGGGTGATGTGGCATTTCTGAGTCAAAGTGGAGCTTTGTTGACAGGAATATTAGATTGGAGCTGTGCTGAGGGAATTGGATATTCAAGTTTTGTTTCTCTAGGGAACAAAGCTGATTTAGATGAAACAGATTTTATTGAAGCGTTAGCAGATGATGAGCACACTCTAGCAATTTTGGCATATCTTGAAAGCATAAGTAGGGGGCTTGATTTTATCAAAATTTGCAAATCGGTCACTCGAAAAAAACCGGTTATTATCTTAAAATCTGGATGTTCAATAGCTGGAGCAAGAGCTGCTTCCTCGCACACAGGCAGTATGGCAGGAGTAGATACAACCTATAATGTGGCATTTGAGAAAGCTGGTGTGATAAGAGCAGATGATGCTCAAGAATTATTTGATATGGCTTTTGCTTTTAGCTTTATGCCTATTCCTGAAGGAAATAAAATAGTTATAATTACAAACGCGGGAGGACCTGGAATATTAGCTACAGACGCAGCAGAAAAATCTGGTCTTGAACTTGCAACACTTTCTACTGAGTTTAAAGATAAATTAAAATCCTTCTTACCACCAGCTGCAAACTTCAACAATCCTATTGATGCACTTGGAACCGCCCAAGCAGAAGATTATGGGAAGGTTCTAGAGCTGTCCTTGTTAAGTGACGATGTAGATGGTGTAATTCTAATTCTTACTCCTCAGGCAATGACTGAGGGTCAAGAAACTTCAGATAAAATAATAGAAATACGTAAAAAATATCCACACAAGCCCATTATCACTGTTTTCATAGGTGGGGAGATTTTAGGACCAAGTATTTATCATTTGAAAAAGAACAAAATACCTTGTTTTCCTCATCCAGAAAGAGGTGTGCGAGCAATGGGCGCTCTTGCTGAATATGATAAAATTAGAAAAAGACTCGTTGATGATAAAATTCCAAATCTAGATAGAGACAAAGAACAAGTTAGAAGTATCTTTGATAAAGTTAAATCAGAAGGGCGGAAGAACTTATTGGGTACAGAAGCAATTAACGTTGCAAAAGCATATGGGATTTATGTTCCTAATACCAAATTAGCTCGATCAAAAGAAGAAGCTGCATCTTTAGCTGAGGAAATAGGCTTTCCTGTTGTAATGAAAATAACAAGCCCTGATATTATACATAAAACAGATATTGGTGGAGTAAGGTTAAATATCAAAAGCAAAGAAGAAGCTACCAAAACATATGAAGAAATAACCGCTAAAGCAAAAGAACATTATCCTGAAACCAAGCTTCTAGCAGTTGATGTTCAAAAGATGGAAAAGATAGGAAAAGAGCTCATTGTAGGGTCAATGAAGGATCCTCAATTTGGTTCTCTTGTTATGGTGGGTTTGGGAGGTGTTTATACTAACTTCTTTAAGGATGTAGCTTTTGGGTTAGCTCCATTGACAAAATTAGAATCTAAAAAGATGTTACAGCGTACAAAAACATATACTCTTCTCAAAGGAGTACGGGGAGAACCACCATCCGATATAGCAGCAGTGAATGAAACTTTACTTAGAGTATCATTATTAGTTACTGACTTTCCTGAAATAGAGGAACTAGATATCAATCCATTTTTTGTTTATGAGGAAGGAAAGGGTGTATCTGCTTTGGATGTGAAAATAACTCTCGAATAGAGAGTAATTTATGCATTTGTTTTTGTATTATTTCTGTATTATCCACGTAACTCTTTAATTATTCTCTTCTACTTTCAGTTACTATCAAGGTAATTTCTCGCATTTTAGCAGATAACAAAAAAAGAAGTTCATTTTTGTTTGCTAATTAGTTTTTTGGGTAGTTAACAAGCATATTAGGTTCTCTTTAAAACCTCAAAACCTTGATATGAATATGATTGGTTTTTCAATCAACTTTATCTTTCGCACTTTCAAAGATAATAAATCCAGTCTTTAGTTTTTCTGCTTCTTCTTGTGAAAGTTCAATTGTCTCTAGTTTATTTGGATCTGCAGGAATGATGGATGAATTTCCAAAAGGATCTTCAACAACAATATCGATTGGAAGATTATCTTTAATATAAGAATCTAAGAGTTTAACATATCCTCTAATCTTTTCTCTTTCTTCATCTGAACCTGCATCACCTAAGAGGAAAAACGCTTTTCCTCTAATGTCGTGAAGTATACCTTCAATATTGTTGATAAAACCTTCCGCATTAGGACCTGGTTCTATCATAGCCCCTATTTGTGGAAAGATTATCGTTCCGTTAGCAGCTCTTATGATTTTTGTTGTATAATCATCCTTATTTTCAGCATGGTAAATGTACCTGATTGGATCTTTGAATGAGAGATTGATAAAATCATTGTGCTTAAAATGACAGTCAGAACAAACCATATTGAAAAACCAAAGTTGAGGAAAATGAGGGATATCCATTATCTTTTGTGTAATTTTTGTATTGGTACTGTTGCACACAGGACATTTGACTTCCATCAATTCAAAATTATGTTCTTCTGTTGTCATTTAATCGCTTCTTACTTCTTTATAAATCATTTAAAGTTTAAGATAGAATGAAACTTAGTTCAAATAATCTACAAATTTGAACAGTAAATTTTTTTAGATTAAAATTCAAGGAGTATTTATGAGAGAAGAGCTATTGGACGTATACAACAACCTCTATGAAGAATATGGTTCTCAAAACTGGTGGCCAGGCAAGGGGTTGGAAATCGCCATTGGAGCAATATTAACTCAACAAACTAATTGGAAAAATGTGGAAAAAGCTCTTCTTCAGTTGAAGAATGCACATTGCTTGAATATGGAATGTTTGCAGAAGATTTCTATTGAGGAATTAGAAAAACTAATCAAATCAAGTGGATTTTACCGCATAAAGGCTAGACGTTTAAAAAACCTAATAGAACTACTATCAATCAACCCACAACCTGATCGTAAAACTTTGTTATCAATAAAAGGGTTGGGTGATGAAACAGCGGACTCTATTATGCTTTACTTATTCGAAAAGAAATATTTTGTAATTGATTCCTATACATTTCGAATTATGAATAGACTTGGTTTATACGATGGCAAGAATTACTTGGAACTCCAAAGACTATTTATGAAGAATCTTCCAAGTAAGTTACAGTTATATAAAGAATATCATGCGTTGATAGTGAAACATGCAAAGAGTCATTGTATAAAGAGCAATCCTCAGTGTGTTAATTGTGTACTCAACAAAAGATGTCAATACAGTATAGAACAAAACAAAAAGAGTATGGAGCGGTAAATATGTTTCTTAACAAAGAACAACAGAAGATGCTAGATGGGGAATCTGGACATGCAATTGCTAAACTCATCCAATTAATTGTAAAAATCGGTGAAGTAAATGGTGCAACAAAACTTATTCCCATAAAGAATGCACAAATTGCGGGTGTTTCATACTTAACTGTTGGTGAACCCATTTTCTCTTTTTTCAATATGTTATCTGAAGATAATGTCAAAGTTAGTGTCCCTAGCTGGTTAAATCCTGCTGGGATGGATATGAAAAAATGGAAAGAAATGGGTATAAAAAATGATTTTGCTGAAAAACAGCGTAGAATTATACAGCAATATCAGGAAATGGGAATACAAACAACACTTACCTGTACACCATACTTGATTGGGCATAAGCCAAAATTTGGTGACCATTTAGCATGGAGTGAATCATCAGCTGTATCGATAGCTAACGCTTATTATGGTGCAAGGACAAACAGAGAAGGAGGTCCTTCCTCTTTAGCATCAGCTATAACTGGTTTTACTGCTGATTATGGGCTACACAAAAAGGAAAACAGAGTTCCTAGAATAGTTGTAAATGTAAAAGCAACAATTAATCATTTTTCAGATTTCTCCGCTCTGGGCTACTGGTATGGGGAAAAGTTTCATGGAATTATCCCATATTTTACAAGTATAAAAAATGCCAATATTGATCAAGTAAAAATGTTGGGCGCGGCAATGGCTGCATCAGGAAGTGTGGCTCACTTTCACATTGCAAAGCATACACCAGAAGCTGAAAAAGTTGATTTGAGTTCTGTAAGTGAAACAGTTACCTTCGATGAAAGCGATAAAAAACAAATATACAGCCACTTCAACCAAACAAAGGAAAGAGTAAATTTAGTGGCAATTGGGTGTCCTCATACAAGTATTGAGGATATAAAGCTTATTGATTCATCTCTTGGAGATAAGTCTATCAAGGAGGGGATTAAATTCTGGGTTTTTTCCTCTCAAAAATTGATGCAAAATGATAAAGCAAAGAAACTTTTAACTAATTTGGAGGAAAAAGGAGTGAAAATATTTACTGATACTTGCATGGTCGTATCTCCTGTAGTTAGAGAAAATTACAAAAATATTTTGACCAATTCTGCCAAAGCAGCATTTTATCTCACTAGAGAAGGTACAAATAAAATTAGCTTACTCTCTTTGTCTGAAATTATAGAGAGGGTTTCTGAATGAAAACAATAAAAATACGTACTATTGTTGAAGGCACTGTAGAGGGAGTTGCTTTAGTTTCACCTATTCCAATTTCGTTTTTTGGTGGGGTTGATGCTGAAACAGGAATAATAACTGATTCCGAGAATCCATTATTTGGAGAAAGTCTTACTGATAAAATTTTTGTGTTTCCAGAGAGTAAAGGATCAACCGTGGGTTCTTATGTTATTTATGGCCTAAGTGTTAATAATGTAGCACCACTTGCACTTATAGCAAATAAGGCAGAAACAATTGTTATAGCTGGAGCAATACTAGCGAATATTCCCTTTGTTGATAAAACTGAACATGATGTTACAATTACAATTAAAACGGGAGATAAACTAGTAATAGATACTACTCAAAATATAATAAAATTAAAAAAAGAGTAGAAATTGGTAAAATTACTTACCTTCGTTTTTTACCTTGTTGTTCTGATAATAATTTCTGAAATTCGTCTCTTAACAAAGTTTCTTGCTCTTGTAAAGCTTGTTTTTTCTCTTCATCGAGCTTTTCCATTTGTTCTGAAAGGGCTTTTTCTCCTTCAACTTTTAATTCTTCTGTAACATCAGCAATTTCCTTCTCCTGCTGCTCTTTTAATTGTTCCAGGAGTTCTCTTTGTTCGTTTTCTTTCTGAATGTTGAATTTCCCTTCTAATTGTTCCTTTTCTTCTTCAAAACCTTGTTTCAAATTCTCAATTTCTAAGAGCTGATCCTCTTTCAACTGATTTTTTTGTACCTCAAATTCTTCTTTGAGGTTGTCGCTAACCGAAAGAATTCTTTCCTCGATGAAGTTTTCTCGTTGAGTGTTAACCAAATCTAAGAATTCATTACCTGAAACTATGTTGATTATTTCAAAAACTCTGTTAATGGTGTTAATATTGGCTTGAGCAGTTTCGAATTCCTCATTATTGAGAATCCCTTCTGATTCTTTAATCAAATCTTCAACAAATTTCATGACTAAATCTGTCGCCATTTCAGGAATAATTTCTATTGTCCTCATGAGATTCTTGAGTTCTAAACCCTTGGAAGATAAGTCAGCTAGTTCTACTTCATATCCTTTCGTTAAGCTTTTCTCTCTAAATATCAAATCATATGGTCCTATCATCATTGTTTGCTTAGTTTGCAGTTGATCATAGAATGTTAAAGTGGCACTTAAACCATAAACTCCTTTTTCATTGGGTTGCGAACAACGTATGGAGAGCTTATGTTCAATTGAATGGCTTGCAGGTAAGTTAGCAATTGTAATCTCTGATCCACCATCAATGATATCAATTCCTTCTGGGAAATCGAGTCTGAAAATAAGATTAAATGCCTCACCATCACCTTCATTTTCAATAATTATGGATACGTTTGTAGGTTCTCCAAGTACTAAATCTCTAGAAATTTTTACTTCAGGAACGATTTTTGGTAATTTAACCTTTGACCTGAAATTTTTCACAACAATATCCATAGCATCGTCAATAGCTGGGAAGAACAATTCCCCCATAATTTGTGATAGTCCTGGTTTTAGGTGGGCACCAACTAGTTGTTGAGCATTAAGTAAAGCTGTTGTATCTGAATCTTTCACAGCTTTAATAGCATGACCTGCTGCATACAGAACTTGTTGAGCTCTAGTAAAACCAGGATCATCCTGAATTTGCTCAATGTATTGCTTGTAAAGTTGTTCAGCAGACTGAAATTCTTCTATGGAGAAGAAGAAAAAACATGCAGTAGAGATTAGTACTATTCCTCTATCATATTCATTCCATAATAGATATTCTTGTGCTGCATTAACCAAATCTTCGATCACAGCATTTGTTGCAGCTCTCCAATCATCTACTGCTCCAATTTTTTTAAAAATATAGGAAACATAATAGATATTTTGTGAACTCATACGAAATTGTTTCTTCTCTTTATTTTCTTCTGATGCTCGGATAAAATTCTTAATCGCTTCATGGTACAAGTCCTCGGCTTGTGCCAACCCCCTAGTTGCTTCCTGATTTCTAGCAGCCTCTAAATACTTCCTTGCAGAGTCAGCATAATTAGCACTTTTAAATAAATCTCGTGCTTCTGACATTAGTATAGCAAGGTCCTCATCATAAGATTTTTCCATGAATTTTAAACTACAATCTCAATATATAAATTTATTTAAGCACGCAATGAACCTTGTTTAGAAGGCTTACAAAGTTGAACATTTTTTATAGGTCTCTTTTTACATACATTAAGAGAAATATGCAAATTTAGGGATTTTAAGTGGTGGACCGGACGAGATTCGAACTCGCGGCCTCTTCCATGCCAAGGAAGCGATCTTCCAGACTGATCTACCGGCCCACTTTTAGAAGTAGTTAAAAAAGAAAGATTAATTCATTCTAGTATACTTAAACGTACCCTTTAGTGTCTGTGCCATGCATAGTTTCGGATTTTTGAAGATCGTCCAAAACCACAAGATGCACAAGTTCTATGTCTTTTGTGGTAGGAATGACGACCACATCTTCTACAAACTATATGAGTTGATCTTTTGTTATGTCTTCCAAATGATGGTGTTCCCTTAGTCATTTTTTTTCACCTTTTTGAAATTATTTAGGGGGGGGACTAATCATAATTACGTTATCACCACGTATAATTACGTCTCCAAGTTTTATTGCTCCTTCTGAAGCTATCTCTTCTGCTTCTTCTAATGTTAGATTAAGATGAATATCATAGTTTTTGAGAATACCTCTCATTCGACGATTACCTCGAAGTCTAATTAATACTCTTTTTTCTCTTGCTTGATTCAAGATATCCATCGGTTTATTTACGCTCATAGTTTTTTACTCCAAAACATTACGAGTTGAAACTCTAAGATTTCATTATAAATATTTTGATTAAAGAAAAAAATTAGTGTAAGAGATATGAAAACCTATTCTTTGAATGTTTCTTAAAAGCACTAACCCTAATCTCCAAAGAAAAACTCTTTAGTTAAAAATCGTTACCTTTAAGTAGCAAGTATCTTGCTTCTGTCTTAAGTTAGTATTATTAGATGAGGCGAAGCTAATGAGTAAAGAACTAGTGACTGTTGATTTACTAGTAGATGGAGGACAAGCATCTCCTGGTGGAGCTATGGGACCTGCTTTAGGACCACTCGGTGTTAATATGGGTGATGTTGTCAGTGAGATAAACAAACAAACCGAAGCATACAAGGGGATGAAGGTTCCTGTAAAAGTTACAGTTGATAAAAAAACCCGTAAGTTTGAATTGGAAATTGGTATTCCACCAGCATCAGCATTAGTACTAAAAGCTGCAAACTTAACAAAAGCATCTGGAAATCCTAATACAGAGATAGTTGGCAATATAACTTTTCCACAACTTATAGATGCTGCTAAAGCTAAATGGGCGGATTTAACTGCTGGATCAATAACCACTGCATGTAAAGAGATCTTGGGTACAATGGTATGTATGGGTGTAACCTGTGAAGATAAAGATCCCAGAGATGTGCAAAAGGAAATTGATGCAGGCAAGTATTCCGAGCTTCTAGCTGCTGCAGAGGAATAGGTCTTTTGGCTGTTACTCAACAGAACAAATAAAAATATACAACAAAAAAGATAAATGAGGTACAATTCATGAGTAAAATGATTTATAAGATACGAGGCTTTTTCATAAACAGCAAAAAAGTACTTCGACATGCAAAAAAGCCTAGTAGAAGAGAACTATCCATTACAGTAAAAATGAGCGCAATTGGTATAATCCTTATTGGAGTGATTGGATATGTTCTTAGTTTGCTATTTAATGCAATTATAAATGCAATTAATCCACCAACTTAAGTTTACCTCACATAATAAAAAATAACAAACGAAGTGACATCATGGCCATCTATGCTCTTAGAACAACAATAGGTCAAGAACATTCATTGAGTGAATATTTAGCACGTAGAGCAGAAAACAGACCCCATCTTAAAATATATTCTGTTTTAGTGCCAGGTGGGTTAAAAGGATACATTTTTGTTGAAGCAGAATCCATCGATGATGTTGAAATCCTTGTAGAAGGTGTAAGACATGTTCGAAAACGACCTAGAGCTTCTCGAGCTGAAGAAATCCCTATTGATGAGTTAGATCATTTCTTAATGCCAAGACCAGTCATTGAGGGTGTGGATATTAACGACATTGTGGAAGTAATAAATGGACCATTCAAAGGTTCCAAAGCAAGAGTTACTGATATCCATGTCGGAAAAGAGGAAGTCACTGTAGAACTTCTTGCAATGGATTTACAAATTCCAGTAACTCTTTCTGGAGAATCTATTAGGGTAAAGGAAAAAGCCGTTGAAAAAGAACCTGACGAAGAATATCTCCTATAATCTAAAGAAATTCTTCTAGCGTTAATCTATTTTTAGACATTTTTAAAGGTCTAGCAAATAATTTGAGTTTTTGTCTAATAATAGCTGCAAAGTCTGAATCAAAACCATAAAGAGTATATACCTTCTGGGGATTTACAACCTTAACGTATTCAAGCAATTCATTACAGTTAGCATGCATTGAAAAAGAAAAAGCTTGTTCAAAACTCGAATATGCAAAACGTGAAGCTTGCCCAGTAACTATTCCTCTGGAGATTTTATGAGATTTCAAAAACTCAGGAATTTCTTTAGCTGCTCTAGGAAGTAGAACTATACTTCTTTCAACTTTTAATTCACTGTCATTTAATAAATCAAATCGATTCCACTGAAGATTATGGCCTTCATTAAGGTATACTTTGTTTATTTCACTAGTTCTATTATCACAGTAAATGTCAATGGATAACATTTCATTTAGATACGCAATAATTTCTTGAGCAGCTCCTAAATGACCGATGTTGATTACAGGAACTTTTTTCATTTGAAGATTTTCCGCAACCCATTTTAAAATTGATCCCTTTATTTTTTCTCGAGAATCAAAGAACAAGTCTTCCTTTCCATATGTAGCTTCAGTAATTAGAATATCAATGTCGTCTTCTGGCACTGCAGCTCTTGGTACAGTAAGCATTTCATCAGTACTTATATCACCAGTGTAACAGATAGTTAAATCATCAAAATAGAATACAATCTGTGCAGCACCAAGCAAATGACCAGCAGGAATTAATTTTACTTCTACATCACTAATGTTTGTTGTTTTATTTAATTCCACAAATCTTGTATTCTTAGTTTTTTTTGCAGTCAATCCCTCAAAAAGCTGACTTGAAACCTCTGTTGAATAAACTCTAATTCCTTCATTTGGAAATGCTAGAGAATGATCGGTGTGTGCGTGTGTTATGAGAGCTGCGTCACAGTTTTCTGCTGCTTTGACTGTTGTTGGGTCAGCTATGAGAGTAAGATTCTCTGGTTTTTTGAGGAATTTAATCCCTTTGTCATATTTGAAAAGTGTAGGCATAACTGACCCTCTATAGTCTGATTTTATGATTTAACTCAATAGATAGATTATTTAAGTTTTTTTCATATCACTTTGAATACATTCACACTTACTCTAGTTCACTCACCACTGCATCTGTAAAGTTTCTAAACCTAAGACCTAGCATCATTGAACCTTCAAACTTAATTTCTTTAGCCATGTATGCGGAAGCTGCGTTTACAGTCCCCATAAATATTCCACTGGCAATTGATGAATCAATCCAAATTCTCACACTTGGTTGCTCGAGTTTACCTTCGCCTGTAGTGAAATTTCCGTTGTTAATTTTGATGTAGTAATATTTCTCATCACTAATTGAGATTTGGAACTCTAGTTTCGCTTTCTTATTCTTCTTCTGTATCTTTTCATTCTCATTACATACTTGAGCTAGCAAATCTAGATAGTCAAGTATATCATCGTTAGTGAATGTACGTCGCTTAATCTTTATTCTCATTAAAGATTTTAAATCCCCAACTTTTTGTTCAAGTTCATCAGCAAATAACAAATCGGCTTCAGGAGTTTCAATAATGTTCGCTAATTCATATCCTTCTTGCACAGAATCGAGAATTTTGCGAGGTTGAATCTCTTTACAATCACCTATTTTGAAGATTTTACTGATTTTTCCTTTGGCTAGATTTTCCGCTTCATTTGAGGCTTGTGCAGTTGCAATAATGATATCATCGTACTCAATTGTAGAATTCTGACCGCTTTGTTCTATAGAGAGTTTGTTTTCTTCTATTTCTTTAACTTCAGTTTCCAGTAGTATGTTAATTTCTTCATCTTCTTCTATTGCTGTAATCACTTCTCTTGCGACAAGAGAGTAAAGATCAACACCCAATCTCTTTTGTTTGCTGATTAAAGTTACTTCTTTATTTGCACAAGAAAGGAATTCTGCTACTTCTATACCTATCATATCTCCCCCGAGTACAACTATTCGTTGTCCCTTTGGAATTTTTCCACCTAAGATTTCAGTGTAAAGATGATATTTGATTTCTTCAATCCCTTTTATGTTTGGAATTTTAGGAGTAATACCTGTTGCTAGCACAAGTATATCTGGTTTATATTCAGAAAGAATCTCTTCTGAAAATGGTGTTTTTAGTTTAACCTCAATACTCAGATTATCAAAAGTGAAATTATAATAATCAATAAGATTCTGAACTTCTTTCTTCATTGGGGCAATTCTTGCAAAATTTAATGAACCTCCTATGAATGCACTTTTTTCAATAACACGTACATCATGATTGCGTATTTTGGCTATTCTAGAAAACTCCATGCCCGCAGGACCCGCTCCTACAACCAAAATTTTCTTTGATTCTTTCGTAGTTTTTATATCTTCATCAGAACCAATTAAGTTTGGATTAATTGCGCATTGCACTTGTTGTTCTGTCATTATTTGATTTAAACAAGCATTACATCCTATACAGGTGCGTATAGTTTCTTGTTTTCCAGCTTTAATTTTATTTGGAAACTCGGGATCTGCAATTAGTGCTCTTCCTATAGATACCAAATCAGCTTTATCCTGTTGTAAGATCTCTTCTGCAATTTCTGCTGTATTAATTCTTCCTACTACAGCAACTGGTGTTTTCTTCAGAGCTTGTTTAACTTGCTGGGCATTATAACTGAAACACCCCTTTGGATAGCTCATATATGGCACAACAGGGAATCCAGGACTATCAAAAACCCCTCCCGTTATGTTTATCAGATCAATTCCTTCATCTTCTAGAATTTGTGCAATTTGAATAATGTCTTCTACTTCCAACCCTTTTGGAATATAATCACTACCATTTAATCTAAAACCAATTATGAAATCATTACCACATTTCTTTCTTACTTCTCTGATGACTTCAACAGCAGCTCTAGTTCTGTTTTCAAAAGATTGTCCCCCATATTCATCATCACGTTTGTTTGTCCTCAAAGAAAAGAATTGATTGAGTAAATAACCATGTCCCGCATGAATCTCTACACCATCAAAACCAGCTTTTTTTGCTCTTAAACAAGCTTCACCATATCCCTTTACAATTTTAGAAATTTGTTTCAGAGTTAATGGTTCTGGTGTTTCGCCAGCCATTTCAAAAGGAATAGCTGAAGGCGCTACTGCTTGAAGACCTATCATATACGAGGAAGCTTGAGCACCAGCATGATATATCTGTATTAAAGCATGAGCCCCGTGTTTCTTAATTGCATTAACCAATTCCTTGAACTTGTTAATTCTCTTATTACTTTCAATACTAAGCATAGTAGCTGTTCCAGCACCTTTTTTATCAAAAAAAGCACCTTCAACGATGATTAATCCAACTCCTCCTTTTGCTCTCAATTCATAGTAGTCAATCAATTTATCAGGAACATTACCTTCTTCATCACCAAAATTGGTATCCATTCCAGGCATAATAATACGATTTCTAAGATTTGTCTTATTGATTGTAAACGGTTCAAATAATTTCATCTGATATATCTCCTTGTACAAGAAGAAGTAAACAGTAAGTAGAATAAAAATATTTGTTGCACATCTGCTCAATAAACTTAAAGTATCTATTTGGTCTAGAAAACAAGATACTAGATGTCAGGAGAAATACCCCTTTTCAGAAAATATCCGAAATTAAGAAGCATTCCTTGGGTTTCTGTTATTAACTCCCCCACTCCAATTCACAAAATGGAAGAAATAAGTAAAGAGCTTAACCACAAAGAAATTTGGGTTAAGAGAGATGATTTAACAGACGACATATATGGTGGAAACAAACCACGAAAGTATGAATTTGTTTTCGCTGATATTCTAAGAAAGAAGAAAAAGCGTATTTTAACATTGGGTGCTATCGGCACAAATCATGGTTTAGCAACTACAGTACATTCAAAAAAGTTTGGTTTGGAAACTCATCTCTTTTTAGTAAAACAGAAACTATCACAGCATGTGAGGGAAAATCTTCTTTGTCATCATTATTTTGGTGCAAGATTAAACTTGATGAAGAGCAATTTTAGGAGAAAACTTGCAATAAAAGCAAGATTGTTCTTTGATAAAAATGCGTATTTCGTTACAACGGGTGCAAGTTCTCCTTTGGGAACATTAGGTTTTGTTAATGCGGCTTTTGAACTTAAAGAACAGATAGATGCAAAACTAATTCCTGAACCAGATAAACTATTTGTGGCAGTGGGATCCCTTGCTACCTGTGCAGGGTTGGTTCTTGGTTTGGAATTAGCACGAGTAAAAACACAAATTGTGGGTATAGGGGTAACTGACCCTTCTTGGAGCTCTAAAAAAGCTACATTAAATCTAGCAGCAAAAACATTAGAAATTATGAGAAAGAAAGACTCCTCTATTCCAGATGTGTTAAATGAACTTGAAAAAAGACTAATTGTTGACCATTCTTATTTTGGGGGGGAATATGGTGTTCCTACCAAAGAAGCATTTGAAGCAATTGAAATAGCTAAGAAAGATTATCTAAAGCTAGAATATGTCTATACTGGTAAAACGCTTAGTGGTCTCTTGGATTATATTAGGAAAGAAAAGATCTCAAAAGATGAAGTAGTTGTATTTTGGAATTCAAAAAGTTCTGCTGATTTAGCACCTTATGTAAAGAAAACAAAATACAAAGACTTACCAAAAGGATTTCACAAGTTCTTTGATGGAACAATAAAAGTGATGAAAGAGGATGATTGATTAACTACTTTAAAGATTTCAAGATTTTTCTTTAATTTCTTCATATTCGGATTTTAACATTCCATAATAAAGCAGCCCAAAACGTTTGTCTTCTTCAATACTACATTCTCTCAAGTGACCTTCCTTAGCAAAATTCAACCTTTCTGCAAGTTTAATACTTTCTACATTTGTGTCTCTTGTAATCAGTATAATTTTGTATGCATTCAATTCATTAAATACATAATTCATACTCTGCTTTACAGCTTCTGTTGCGTAACCTTTCTTTGTGTAACCTTGGTCGAGATAATATCCAATCTCAAAAGATGGTACTTCCCATTTTTTGGGTTCAATCCAAATATTTCCAATAAAATCATTTGTTTTCTTTAACCAAATCCCTACAACAAATCGGGTTCGAGTGGTAAAATCTGCGGATAATGAACGAATGCGAATTTCAGCGTCTTCTACTGTATAAACATTGTTTGCTTCATCTACATAATCCTTTAGAAACTCTCGGTTATTATTTCGTTCTAGTAAATTGTATAACCCTTTTCCGTCCCCTTTCTCATATTTTCTAATAACTAATCTTTCTGTTTCAATTCGAGTAGGTAGATCAAGTAGTAGTTTTTGCATTTCTTTCTTCATATTAATCGCATTCATTATATATTTTTAACCTACCTTATTAGAACATTATCTCTTCTTTCTAATAACCATAGTTCCAATAAGGGAGACAATACAAGAAGATGGATAAAAAAATTGAAAAAATAAAAAGGTGTTAGAATTCAGATACCAAGGCAACAACATCTGGACCTGTGTGTGCAGATATAGTAACACCTGTGCATCTTGTTCTTATTTTCACATCTTGGAAGTGCTGTTTTAATTGCTTCTCCATTCTCCCAGCAAATTCTAGATTATTACCATGAATTATAATAACTTGTTTTGGAAATCTAGAAAAATTCTCTGAGGTTAATTCAAGAATTTTAAGAATGCCTTCATCTGTTTCTGTGACAGTTGTAGCAACTTCGTTTTTGCCTTCTTCATTCACAACTGTAATAGGTTTCTTTTTTAGTAGAGTTCCAAGAATGTATTTTGTCACCGAGATTCTACCTCCCTTACGTAAGAATTTCAATGAAGGAAGAAGTATGTAAGTTTTGATGTTATTAACATGTTCTCTTAGTTTTATTGCTATTTCATTACCGTTTAAACCTTGCTTTTGTAGTCTCAAACCTTCCTCAATCAATAATACCTCAGAATATGATGCATTCAATGCATCAACAAGGTGAACTTTAATTGTCTCATTTTTCCTCTTAAGCATATTTACCCCCAAGCGTGCACTGTTCATTGTTCCACTTAAACCTGAACTTAGGGTTACCACTATTATTTCTTCCACTCCTTCTTTTGCTAGTTCTTCATAAATAGTAAAGAAATCATTAGGGGTCGGTTGAGCAGTTTTTGCAGAGAAATCACCAACTGAGTCATATTTGCTGTAATAGGAATCAAGATCAAAACTTCTATCCTCCTTATGTACAACATCATCTGCATCACTAAAAGTTACAGTCAAAGGAACAACTTTCACACCTATTTTTTCAGCATAATCAAGATCAATATCTGAACCACTATCTGTAACAAAACCTATTTTCATAGTTTTTCCATTCATTTCCTAATTTATAAGAAGTTCTCTGAAACAAGAGAATAAACAACAATAAGAAGAATGGTGGCCGGACCGTGATTT
>JAGLXK010000487.1 GCA_023132955.1 Candidatus Heimdallarchaeota archaeon | reverse complement strand
ATCAACACTTTCCTCTATTTTGCTTAGTTGTTCGAATTTAAACTTGGGAAAAGGAAACTGTCTTACAATATTCGAAGTTATGTCTCTAACTAAAGGACTCTCTGCAAGCAGTTGAATAAAGGATGAACAAAGATAGCCATAAATGATTTTAGTTGAAATCTGCTTCTTTTTAGAATACATGATATCAAAAATGTCATTGACATAATAATCTCCATTCAAATCCAGTCCTATATACCACAAGTTTCCTCTATTTCGGCGAATTATTTTTGGTTGTTCAAAGAGTTGTTCTGATCCAGGTGCCCCTAATAAGTTCTTGTCATAAACAAAAGTTTCCCCTGAATGAGCGAGTTGAAAATTGAATACACCATTCTCCTTATTTTTTAAGAAAGAATTACTCCTAAGTAGTTTTTTTATCTGGTTTGATGTCTCTGTTTCCATTTCCCTATTCTTATAGCAATTTTGATACTCTTTGCTTAGAGTTAATCCTCGCCTAATTGAAACAAAGTCTGAAAGTATCGGTGATTTTGCTTCTATCTTTTTAAGGAATGATAAAATATCTGGTGGAAGCAATCTTAATAGATTCAAGTCCCGGTCTATTGAATCATAAGGTATTGTAAATTCTGAAGCAGTTCTTTCATTTCTTAGCTTTATTTCAGAGAACTTGCTTTTTTTGTCCCAGAAAATGATACTAAATTCATTGATAACCTCCTCAAACCATTTTTTCTTGCACAGAATTATTTCAGAAATATCCCTTTTAGTGAAAACCTCCTTCCTCCACTCTTTAGCATATGTTTCAGTCAAAATCCCTTGAGGAACTACTAAACTACCTTTTTCTTTTGAAATGATATGAGCTAAAATCACGAAAGGAAGGGAAAAGTTGTATTTACCTCTTAGAAAATTCGAAATCCGAGGATCAAGAATATCTTTCTTATACTGTTTTTCATCTACATCCTTATAATATACCCATGGTGGATTGCCGACAACATAATCTACACCAATTTCTTCTAGCAAATTGCCTTTTTGATCAAAAAATAATTCAGGAAAATCTACCACCCAATTGAAACTTCTGAAGTGTTTAGCTCTTTCAGCAAATAAGTTTCTTCTCTCATAATACTCCTTTAAATCATTAAGATCAATTTCTCTATCTATTGTAAGTATTTTCTTTCTAAGAGAGATAAATTCAAGAAAATTTGCTTTAATAATAGATTTTGAAAAAATTTCATCAATAGTCTTCTCTTTGAAACCAATTAGAGAATCTCCTTGCTTAACAGTTAGTACTAATCTAGTTTTAACATTGTTTGTTAGTGAAGGATGAAAAAGAAAACTAAACAACATTAATTCATAAACTAATGGATCTAATTCAACACCATAGATACTGCAATTATCTTTTAGAAATGGTTTTAAGAAATAGCCTAATCCCGCAGAGAAATCCATTACCGAAAATTGTCTCTGTAATCTTGAGTTGTTTGTTATGTTTCGATAAACTTGATCTATCATCTCAGGATTTGTAAAATATTGTCCTATTGCTTTTCTAGATTTTAAATCCTTAATAGTCGAGAGTAAGAACCCAATATCTATATTTGCTAAGAAATCACACAAATTTTCAACTAACTCTTTCTCAAGCAAAACCTTAGAAACCTTGTAATATTCAAAGAGGGGTACAAAATCCGATAAATGGAAATTGTTAGAGGAATAAATATTCGATAATGAAATAGTCTTGTTATCTTCTATAATCTTGATAAATTCGTTATTGACCATTACCCAGACTTTTAAAACTAGAGAATAGCTCTCCTGATGATTTAAACCTATATTTTGTAAATGGTTTACATATGTTTCCAAGATATTTGTTGACTCTTCAGTATGCATGAAATCTCCAATCGTACAATTTTAAATATGCGTTAATTCTTAAAACATTAACTGAACTATTAATTTTTCTTTCAAATTGAGCCGCACTTTATCAAACTTTTTAATAGCTAAATTAGTCGTTAAACCAATGATTGAAAATCTTCCTCCAGAAATAATATCTGTATACTCTTTGTTATCAGAGGAAGAGAAAAATTATTTACTTAACAACGAAAAACTCTCTCAAACGTCCAAATTGGACGAAATAGAGGGAGTATTAGTTTCGCAATTCAGCAAATTTTTAGAAATTTCAATAGCTTTCTCATTTCTCATTGGTAGGATATTATTTCATAGAGGAAAATATGAAGAAGTAAAGGAACTATATTCTATTAACCCTAATGCAGGATTAGGGCTCTGGTATTCAGTTTGTTTAATGTATGAAGGTGATTTTGAGGAATTTACCAAAATTCTTGAAACAATTAAACAGGAATTGGAAAAATCTATATTTTATGCGTTTATCTATTACATTCAGGCTATAGAAGCTTATTTAGTTCAAGATTATCAGGTTTATAAAGAGAATAGAGAAAATTGCTACAATTTCTATGGTTTTGCTGACGTAGAAAATATGCAAGAATCTCGAGAGATATTCAAACTCATTCAGATTTATATGCTCGAATTGGATGCAATTTACCTTCAGTCAACTTACATACTTTCGCTTGCTAGAGATAAAACTAAGGAATCTTTGAACATCAATAGAGCCCTGAATGACAGAATAAGCTCTGCACAAACCTATAATTCAATTGGTAATATAGAGCTTGAAAGAGGGAATTTTCAGCTTGCTCATCAGTTTTTTCTTAAAGGAGAAGCAATTGCCAAGGAAATCAAGATAGATCGATTGTTGGGACATATTACAGAAAGTATCGGAAATGTTTATAGACAAATGGGTCACCTTGATGAAGCGATTTTTTGGTATGATAAAAGTAAGAAGATAACCAATAGTTGGACTTGTGATTTTAGATCTATGTTCATGCTACATTCCAATTATGCAGAAGTGTATTTTTCACAGGAAGAATTTGTTAAAGCTAAAAAAGAAATGGAAAAGGTACTAGATATCATCCAAAATAAAGGTTTCAAAGACTTAGCTATGGAGATGAAATATGTTGAGATTTTATTATATTTAGATGAAGTCAAAGAAAGTGAATCTATTCTTCTTAGACTAGAAAAGCCCAAAAAAGGAGAATTAACTCCTACTCAAAAATCCAACTACTGGTTTTTACAAGGTTTTCTTGAATATAAGAAAAACAATTATGGTAATTCTCAAGATTTCCTTCAACAGGCAATGCTTCTGGCTGACGAATTAGGAAATGAAATTCTGAGCTCTAAAACACTTGTATTGTTGTCAATAGTTTTCCTTAAGAAGTACACAATTACAACAAATCTTGAAGAGTTAATTGAAGCAGATAAATGTTTAGAAGATATAATTACGTATCTAGAAGAGAAAGCCAAATATGAATCTCTCTCACTAATCTATTATATTAGAGCTAAAATAAAAATTGTACTTCTAGATTTTGAAACAGCTCTATTCTTACTTAAAACAGGAGAAGAGTTTGCCCGAACATATACTCCACAGCTAATAGATGATTATAAACAAAGAATAGACCAAGTGAAAATCGCTATAGAAAGTGAAGTAGCTAAAATGATTGATGAGAGAGTAATCGATTTTCTTGATGATATTCAACTCATATCAAAGATATTAAGGAAAGAATCCAAGAAACTAGCTGCACCTAAAGAAGAAAAACCTATTGCAGTATTAATTTTTCATTCCAGTGGCATACCTATACGAACTTACCTTTCTGAAGATGTGAGTGTTAGTGATGATCTTCTTTTTGGGGGGTTCGTAAGTGCGATTCGACATCTGATGAACGAATTGTTCGTAGAACAAAAACAACAAGTTATGTCAATTGATCACGGACAATATAAACTCCTTATTGAGTTCTATTCGAATGTATTTTCGGTTGTAGTAATAGCCTTGAGAGATAGTTTCATGATAAGAAGAAAGATGCATCGTCTGGTTGAAAATCTCTCTTTCAAAGGTCTTTCTAGTGATAAATACAAAGGAGATATAAGTGAAACTGAATCTTACGAACTAGACTCAGTTGTACGAAATCTTTTTGGTATTAAGGGTCATAGACCATGAAATAAGCTGCTGCTCTTTGACGAAGCGAATATTTTTATTTAACATATCCCTATTTATCTTGAAACCAATGAATGAAAGGGGGAATATGGTTGGGTTCCCTAGGGAATTTTCAATTTACTTACCTATTTTAGATAAGTCTGAGCAAGAAGAATTAAACAGATACCAAGAAGATTTTAGAGTTGAGGATTCTTTGGTCAAATTAAGCAAATTTCTTCTAGATTTTGTCGAAAAACAAAAAAATCCCTCAGCTAATCTACTTTTCAGCATTGGAAAAATCCTTTTCTCAATTTCTGATAATTCATCACTTGAGAATTTTAGTAAAAACAGTCATTATAGCATCAAATTATGGCAGATTCGA
>JAGLXK010000486.1 GCA_023132955.1 Candidatus Heimdallarchaeota archaeon | reverse complement strand
ATAACTTCAATTCTTGCTGCAGACCTCTCTAAAGGTCTAATTGCATCTGATCAACTAGCACTGAATAATGGTGCTTATGTTGAAGGTAAATTGTTCTTTACAAATACAACTGTGACTGATGCTTTAGTTGGCTACCCTACAATAAAGGTAGAGGATATTTTTACACCGTCAGATATACCAGATAAAGTTGTTCAAATTCTACTTTCAATTGATCTAACTTCAGAAATGCTTCCCCATTTTGGAATGATGGAAAATGAGGAGAAATTCGAATTTACTCATTTAGTATTCTATGATAATAGAACCACATTCATGATAGGACGTTGGTATATGCAAAATGCGACAGAATCAATAGAAATATCTATTTTAGATCAGACAACTTATGCAGGTTTAACTAACCTAAATAATACAAAAATAACTTACAAAAATGGTACAACCTATACTTATGGAAATGTCTTACCAAATGATGCAGTATATCCAGAAATCAATGATTTTATGATAGTATTTGCACTTTTCAGTTATGGATTTTCAATATTGTATGAATGGACATTATTCGGAATAACTCCTACAGCAAATGTCGGTGACCAAATTAATTTCTTCGATTCTCTGGGAGTTGTCATCGACAAACCTGCAGTTGTAACCTCTGAAGGCAAGTCTTATGATGCTATTCATGTGCAATATCAGGATAGTTCTCTTTTTGGTTGGTGGGATGCTCCTGAGTTACACATCTACTATGAAGCAAGTACAGGACTCATATTGAGAGTTGTTGAGACAGACAATGTTAAGACATGGGAATTTGTTCCAGGTGTTGTGAAACTAACTGCTGGAATACCATTTTCAACCTTAGGAATTGTCTTAGGAATAGCAACCATTGGGTTGATAGCTGTAATTAAACGAAAGAAGAAATAGTCTTCTTCCTCTTTTTATTTTTTTCATTTCATGTAAAGCAACATATTGTTTTTACATACTTTCCTTCATCTATTGTTTTATATATATAAATAGACTAAGAATCTGTTAGGGTGTTCAACCTTGAAAAGAGGTATCGGATATATTATATGCGTAAATTTAATTATAACTATTTTTGTAGGGGGTTTAATTAACGTAAACCCAGTAAATGCTTATAAACCTTTAAAAGTTGGTGACCAACTGCTTTACTCTGTGGATTACAACTCGTATTATGATTATGAATCACTAGTGCTATATCATACTGATTTGTCACCTAGTTACAATTCCTATTGGGATACAAACTATCATGAAATGACATCAGTTGAAACACATAGTTATACCATAAATGCTATGAATCCTTCAGATTACGATGTTAGACACACTTCAAAATATCAAGATACATATAGAGATGACTATTGGGACCACTATTACTACGATTATATTTCAGAAAGTTGGTTTTTTGATTATAATGGATTTAGTTCTGATCTTTATTCAGGAAGTAACACATTTTCTGAAATAATCTCACACTTTAATCCAGTTCTTAACCTCGATATACAATATATGTTTACTTCACTAACTTATTCTCATACTACTAGTAAGACATACATAATTAACGGTATATCAAATAGTTATACTGTTGATGTTTATACTTATGGATATGCAGATTCCTATGTTAGCAATTCTTCATACTACGAAGTATACTATGATAATTATGTTGATTATTCGTACGATTATACTTATTACATAGATAATGTAACTGGTTTTCTTTTAGAATATGAATATGTAGATGACTATCAACAATGGTCAAACTTTATTGAACAATACAGTACTACATTAGTAACAAATATTACAAGAGATTATTATTATTATAGTCACATAGATATGCACTATTATCTAGTCCAAACAACTGCAGGATTTACTCCTGTTGCAGATGCTGATTTGCCCGGTTTAGAATGGGATTGGATGTATATATATGATATCACAGGCTACAGTGATTTTGTTGAAGTATTCTTCTGGTTATACGATTCTACTCAAGTGGATCTAGATATTTATCGAGATGGTGTTTATATTGAAACTCTGTTTGGATTAACTGCTGGTTACCATAGTTACAAAGTTTACTTCGATGACATTCCTCCAGGTTACTTTGTTCACGAACTGACGATTGTTGCAACAGATACATTTGATGTGGATCATAAGACTGAATGGTCGTTATGGATGTTTGATACAAGACTTGATTGGCCACAGATAAACGGACCATTTGGTGACTATTGGTACGAGATAGGTACAACTAAGACTCTCTACTGGACTTTGACTGATGATAATTATGATTCAGATTTCTTCGAATTCAAATTTGATGGTATGATTTTAGATGATGGTAGTTGGATGGATGGAAAAATACTAGGTATCAATTTAAATGATACAATTATTTCTCCAGGAGACTATATTGTACACATTTATGCAAGTGATACAATGGGTCATGAGTCTTATCTAGACTTAACTATACATGCTTCATATACAGCAGAAACAACACCACCTACTGTTACTAGTCCTGCAGATATTTACATGAAACCAGGAGAAAACAAAGAAATTATTTGGACAATTTCTGATGATAATCCATCTAGCTACTTGGTTACACAGAATGGGTCTATAATCACCGATTTACCATGGGCTATTGACAACTTCAATGTTAATGTTTCTCTGAGTACTTTAACATTAGGAACATGGGTTTTTGAGATTGAAGTTAAAGATTCCTTTGGAAATATCAACTATGATACAGTTTATGTTTATGTCACTGAAGAAGGTATCAATCCAACAGAACCAACTGATACAAATACAATAACTCTCGACGCCCCAGGATTAATCTTTGCAGTCATAGGTTTTCTAAGCATTACAGCATTAACAGTTTACGTTAAGAAACGTAAATAAATTCCCTTTCTTTTTTTATTTATTTCTATATTTCAAAGCTAATGGCTGATTACTCTACCACTTCATTTAAAAGGAGAAAATTGCTTCAATATATATTAGGGGATTAACCTTGAAAAGGGGTCAAACAACAATTATATTAATTGTTTTAGTTGTCTCTATGTTTGTAGTTGGATACCAACCTGTAAGTTCTGTTACGGTATACCAACCTTTAACACCTGGAGATCAACTATTATACAAAAACGTCTTAACTTTTTATGAAGATTTAGAATCACAACTTCTTCATGAAACTGACGTCTCACCAGCAGCAGAGTCTCATTGGGTAATTGATCATTGGGACTATACCTACGATGAGATGGAAAGCTATACTGTTAATTCAATTGATACAACTACTGGTAATGTAGATTATGCTTGGACACTTTATGATCGTAATAACAATAGAACACAAAAAGAATTTTATTATGATTATGTAGATTCAGCTTGGAAGCTCAATGATTCATATGTAGATCTAGTGCCTGTAACATTAAGTGGATTCTCGGTTGAAAACTTTGATGTTTATAATGGTACTTTAAATCTAGATACAACAAATTGGTTTTCACCAAGTTACTATGATCATGCTGAAGTCAAATATTATGTAATTAATGGTGAAAATAGCTCCTACACAGTTGATGTTTATATAGACACTTGGGCTGATAATATTAATACCGTTCTAGATTATCATGGTATTACTGTCCAAGAAGACAATCCATATGGATGGCAAGATGTGTTTTATGTAGATAATACTACTGGTTTTCTACTTGAATACACAACAATGTATTATGATAATTATTACAGATTAATAGATAATAAATATAGTGCAGATTTAGGAACATGGGTTGATTATTACTATAATCACACCTATGCTTATCAATATCATTGGCAACTTTATGAAACAAATGCTGCCTTTAATCCTGTCTCAGATGCAGATCTTCCAGCATTACTATTGGACATGGGATATACATATGATATAAGAGGAGATAGTGATACACTTCCATTTTACTTTGATTTGTATAATTCATGGCCTTCAATGACAATTGAAGTCTTTTTGGATGGAACAAAAGTAGATACTATATATGATTTGGCACCAGGAAATAATGTCTATCATTTGGATACAAAGAGTATTCCAGTAAGTTCAAGCAATCATACAGTACAGTTTGTTGTATATGATGATGCAAGTTTTGAACACAATACAACTTGGGCACTTGAAATTCAAGACATAAGACCTGATTGGCCGAGAATTACTGGTCCAGAAGGAGATTTCTACTATACTATAGGTACTTTCGATATTATAAATTGGAATCTCTATGATGATTATGACAATCCTGATTATTATGAACTTAAACTGAATGGGTTAGTAGTTAGCTCTGGAAGTTGGTTCGATGGTATGGAAGTCAATCTAATGCTTGAAACAAATATCACCACTGTAGGGGACCATTTTGTAACAGTCTATGCAATAGATCTTATGGGATATGAAACCTATAAAGACTTGATAATACATGCTTCAGATGTATCAGATACAACTCCACCGCTGATTACAGGACCTACTAGTACTATAACCCTCAAAAAAGGAGATAATGTTCAATTAGTTTGGAATATTCAAGATGAGAATCCAGGTAGTTATGTTGTAAAAGTAAATGGTACTGAGATTCTTAATACTCCTTGGTTTATTGAAGATTTCAATGTAATTATTGATCTTGATACATTTAATGTAGGTACTTGGTTCTTTGAACTAGATGTCTATGATCTTTCTGGAAACCCAAACTATGCTTCTGTTTATGTAGTAATCACTGAAGATATTACTAGTCCAACTGATCCAACAGATACAACAGAACCTACAACCCCTGGTAATTCAAACACTCTAACTCTTGATGCACCAGGAATTATAACAACTATTCTGAGCTTCATAAGCTTTGTAGCTCTTGTAACTTTAATTCGAAAAAGAAAGTAAATCTTTCTTTCTATTTTTTATTTATTTCATTCATTAATTCTTCTTGATTCAACACTCCTTTAGAGGTTATATAACCTGTAATCAATTCTGGAGGAGTAATATCGAAAGCTGGATTCAAAGCATCTGACCCTGGATTTGCAACTAAAACATCTCCTTCCTTACTTTTGACATACTTTACTTCATTCTCATCTCTGAATTCAATTTTAAAGTCTTCAATGCTTTCTGATTCTAAATCTACTGTTGACCATGGGAAAGCTGAATAAAAAGGTACTTTATGATAGTTTGCTGCAATAGCTACAGAATATGTTCCAATTTTATTTGAAATTGTTCCATCTTTTAAGCATCTATCAGCTCCTAAAATAACCTTATCGATTTTTCCTTTAGACATTAAGAAAGCAGCTGCTGAGTCTGAAATAATTTGATGACTAATTCCTTCTTGTTCCAATTCCCATCCTGTAATCTTTGCTCCTTGTAGTTTAGGTCTTGTTTCATCTACGAAAACATGGACATTTTTCCCCTGATTATGTGCATTGATAATAGGACCTAGGGCTGTTCCATAATCCACAGTTGCTAAAGGTCCAGCATTACAATGAGTTAAAATAGTGTTCCCATCTTCAATTATTTCTACTCCCTTCTCCCTAATCAATCTACATTCTTCCAGTGTTTGGTTAGATAACCTTTTAGCAGCTAGCAAGGTTTCATCAAAGGAGAAATTTGTCTCCAAGGCTGCTTGATAGACCAGAAAGGAGTAATTTTTCAAATCAACAGCCGTTGGTCGAGTTGCTTGAATAAGATCTAATTTTTCTTCTAACTTTGCTTTTTTGTCACAAACTGGTATGTTTTCTATTTCTTTAATTGCAAGAGCTGTAGCATAAGCTGCTGTTGCCCCAATTGCAGGAGCACCACGAACGACCATTGTTTGAATAGCCCCACAAATATCTTCAACATTAGTATAATCGTTGAATTTAACCTCAAAAGGAATCAATCTCTGGTCTATAAGAGTTAACCAGTTTTTTTCCTCATTCCATTCAACTGATCTAACACCATCTAATCCTAAGCTTTTAATTTTCACAATAAGACGATAGAGAAAGTAGTATTAAAATTTTCATGAACAATTTCAAGATTTTTAATGATTTTTACCTTCAAATTTCAATAGATATTCCCTAATTGTTTCTACCATAACTTCTGTATGAGTATTTCTGTTTGTTTGAAGGTTTAAATATGTCGAATTTTCAATCATCTTGTCAACTTTTCTTGTAACTTCAGCATCATGCATTTTATCTATTTCAGCAGCTATTAGGAGAACATGATTTTTTACCTTAGGAAAGGTTTTCCAATATCTCTTATACGCAAGTCTTAAACCCAGTCTCTTCCAGCGTCTAGGATCTGCTTCTTCCATGGTTCTGATATACTTTGCAGCTTGTTCTCGATCTTCTGATTTGAATTTATTTATCCAATAACGAATAATTGGTTTAGCAACTGGCCAGAGAAAAGTTGGACCAATAGGTATCAATTGTCTAAAAACTGGAGGAACTTCAAACCTTCCAGGAGGAGCAAGAAGAACAGGCATGAAAGGATTATACATCTCTTCAACCATTCCATAAGCAAGAGTTGTTGCCCCTATACAAGATCCAAAAAGAACAAGTTTTGACTCATCTAGATTAAGATTAGTAATTGTATCCTTAATATCCATAGCCATCCTGTGCATGCCGAGATCAGATTTTCTTGTAAAACCACTTGATCTCTTTTCTCTTGATTCGAAATAGACAACATCAAAGTCTTTCATAGCATCAACAAGAAATTTATCCCATGCAGGAAGCACTGTCCCCCATCCTGGCATAACAAACAAAGTATATCCGTTTCTTTTGTCTTCAGGAGCTTTAGTTGTGTAAACTCTAGTTGTAGTATTATCTGACATCATCACATCAAGTGGCTTAGCTTCTTTCTCAAATTGGGAAACTAAAGGCAAAACATATTCTTTCTTTTTCTTTTTCATTAACAATGAGAAAAAGTAAGCATTTAAAAATCTTTCAAAAGAAAAAAAGGGGAATCTAGCGATTTCCTTGATAGTATCTAGAATCAATTGCTAGAACTGCAGCTAGTCCGAATAAAGGTTCCAGTGGTGGATATACATCTACTCTGTAAGTATCCTTAATTCTGAAAAATCTTTTATCCAAAGTAAAACCTATACTTCCATCTCTTCCTATTGCTTCAAAAGACCATCCAAAAACATCAGAAGCAGTATAGTGATTTCCAGCAAGCATAACATCAAATCTTATTCCACAGAATTTTATTATTGGAAATTCTATTTCTCCAATTAAGTCTTGTCCCACAGTAATTTTCCATCTATTTTGGAAGAAGTAATTTGCTGTTATTTTGGCTACTTCTTGACCTTGGATATTTTCTATAATGATTTTGGGTCTCCAGGTAAACATTCGCCTTCTAGCAATAAAGACCTTATTTCCTGTAGCTACATCGATAATATCATAAGTTGCTCTTAAAGCAAGTATTCTTTGTGTTACTTTAAAACCAAATGGAGCGCTTGATTGTGCCATATTTTTAATTTGATGATTCTATATTTTAAAAGTTGTGTAAAAGGAAACCAAGTGTTCTATAGGAGAAAAGGCTTTGTCCATATACCTTCATTTGACATAAAGAAAGTAATTGAACCACTAGCTTCAACAAAAATGATTCTCTCAAAATCTGTAGAATACCTATTGAAAAGCCCTCTGCTTTCTGTGTAAGATACAAGTTGATAGATTACGAAATCTGGTCTTCTATTCTCATCTTGAAAGATTGTTGCCAAAATGTTTTTTGCATTCTCTATAGTATAATCAGCTACATTCAAATTTTCATGTCTAGAGTAACTGATATATTCTTCCGTTATATTATCCCAATAGCTGAAATAAGTTCCTCCTTCACCATTATCAAAAACTGTTTCTATCCAGTCTTCATACTGTGCAGAACTATTAGCAACTCCAAGTATTGTACCATTATAGTTCAACGTCATTCTTCTAGGCATCAAATCTGGGAAATCATAAACAGCTGAAATTCTAGCTTCTATTGACGAAATTATAAGTGAAATGTTCACCATAGCATTTACAGGAGCATCATAAATAAGATAAGTGGTGTTCATGTTTTCAAAGAGATCAGAATTCACTCCTATATTTTCT
>JAGLXK010000485.1 GCA_023132955.1 Candidatus Heimdallarchaeota archaeon | reverse complement strand
TAGATGAAAGAGGATATATCAAAACAGATGAAAAGATGATGACAAGTATCCCAGGAATATTTGCAGTAGGTGATTGTAGAAGCAATTCTACATGGCAGGTTGCTTCTGCTGTTGGTGAAGGTGCAACTGTAGCTTTGAAGATTAGGAATTATCTAAGAAGTCATTAAAGATTAGCTTTTTCAGTTTTAGAATATCCAGCTTATTCATATTATTCAAGAGGATTTAACCTTCAATATCAGTGTCAAGAAGGATGTTGTGGTTTTCATGTTCAAAGAAACAAGCAAATCACCAATCGGCTTTTTAGTCAGGTAGGAAAGAAGTATTATCGTAGACGATTGCAATTTCCAAACCAATCAGCTGAAGTTAAGTTAATCATTTATTTGAAAGAGATGGGATGAATTATTTTCCTCGCTTTCTACATATCAAAAATATTTTCATGTAAGTGTTAATTGCTCTATCCTTTTAAAGCAGTGATTTTAAAGTTAGCCACCTCTTTAGGTAGAAACATAATGAGTTGATAAATATGCCAGAAAAAGTTTTAGCTAGTCTTGAACCTCAGTTAGTCTGGAATATTTTTGAAGAGATAACTAAAATTCCCCGTCCTTCGAAGAAAGAAGAAAAGATACGATCTTGGGTGAAGAAATGGGCAAAAAAGAATAAGATTGCTGTTAAGGAAGATGCAGTAGGAAATTTACTCTTATCTAAAAAAGCCTCTCCAGGAAAGGAAAAGTCCCCTGCTTTAGTTCTACAAGGTCACTTGGATATGGTTTGCCAGAAAACACCAGATTCCAAGTCCGACTGTGAAACAGAATCTCTAATTGTTCAAACAAATAATAAGATTGTTACTGCAGAAGGAACTTCGCTTGGAGCTGATAATGGTATAGGGATGGCTTTAGGGCTTGCTGCATTGATCGATGAAGAACTAGAAGCTGGTCCTCTGGAAGTGCTCTTGACAGTTGACGAAGAAACAGGTATGACTGGTGCTCTCCGAATGAAAAAAGGGTTCTTTACTGGAAATCATTTGCTTAACATAGACAGTGAGATATTGGGTGAGATAACTATCAGCAGTGCTGGTGGGGGGGATACACACCTAACCATTCCTGTGGAAAAACATTCTGTAAAGGGTTGTAAAGGGATTAGATTAGAGATTAGTGGGTTACGAGGAGGACATTCAGGAATTGATATTGATAAAAACAGGTTAAATGCGATAAAAGTGGGAGTAGATGCACTCACAAGAATTCAAGATTATCTCAAAGAGCAAGAAAATAAAAGTGCTAAACTGTTGATTAATAACATTTCTGGAGGAACAGTACTCAACGCTATCACTCGAGAGTTTTCTTGTGATTTTCTAGTTCCTAAAGCAAACAATGATATGATATTGAAAGTATTGAAACACTGGAAGAGATATGCTAGTTCGACAATGAAAGATATTGAACCCCAAATAAAAATCGAGATATCTGAAATAGAAGAAGAAGAAGCATTTTCAGCAGAACAAACAATGAATATCGTTTCATTACTCTCTGAATTACATCATGGAGTGATATCAATGAGTCAAGAAATAGAGGGATTAGTTCAAACCTCAAACAATCTAGCAGTAGTTAAAACCTTATCAGAATACATAACAATCTTGTTAAGTACTAGAAGTTCTGTTGATGAAGAATTACATGAAGCTAGAGAAAAAGCAAAGAAAATAGGCGAGACTTTTGGTGCTGAAGTAAGTTTTGCTGAAGCTTATCCAGGTTGGAAACCTAATCTAGATTCTCCCTTTCTCAAAATGGTCAAAGAAAATTACGAAGAAGTGTTGAAAAAGGAAGTTGAATTGAAAGCAATTCATGCGGGTTTAGAGTGTGGGATGTTTCTAAAACTGAACCCAAAACTTAGTGTTTCATCAATTGGACCAACAATAAAAAATGTTCATAGTATAGAGGAATATGTAGTGGTGGAGAGTGTCAAAGTTATTTGGGAAGTTGTTAAAAAAATAATCCAATCAATGAGAGATTTGGAGTAAATTTTTAACAAGCTATAGTGAAGGAATTAAAAATCATTTTTTTAATATCAATTAGAAGGTTTAATGATGAAAAGTTCTCCTCAATGTCTAGATTGTATAGGAAAAGCAGCTGAAAGAATTTTACGAATATCAAAGATTCAATCTGAGAAAAACCAACTAGTAATGGAGAAAGTCAAAAATTATTTGAGCAAAGTAAATCGAAATTTAACTCCTATGGAGATAAGTTTTGGAATGAATGAGATAATACAAAGAGAAACAGGCATCTATGATCCATTCAAAAAAATAAAAGAAGAATCTAATGTTAATGCTTTAAAGCTGATTAGTAGAGCTAATCTAATTATTAAGAAAAGTGATAAACCAATATTTGATGCAATTAAAATCTCTATAGCTGGCAACATAATTGATTATGGAATGGAGTTAGAATATAACCTCTCAGATACTCTAGAAGAAGTATTGAGGAAGAACCCATTCATCAATGATTTTCAGCTATTGAAGGAAAAACTAACAAAATCTAAAATAATAACTATATTAGCTGATAATGCTGGGGAAATTGTTTTTGACAAACTATTAATAGAGAACATAAACAGAATGTTCAATATTGATAAAATCAATCTAATAGTAAAAACGTATCCTTTTATGAATGATATTATTCTTGAAGATGTTAAAGACTTAGATTTTGATGAAATACCTAATGTAAAAATAATTGCTCTTGAAAATTCAACAAAAGCAGATTATTTTAAGAATCTAAAACCTTTTATTCAAAATGTTGATGTAGTTATTGCTAAAGGGCAAGGTAATTTTGAATTACTGTATAATAGAAATTTAGGTATATTTTTCTTATTCATAGTAAAATGTAAAGAGATTAGAGATGTTATGTCTGCAGAAGAAGGAGAGAGTATAATTTCTTATCATTAAAAAGATAAAACAACGATACAGTAATCAAAACAAAATTTCTATTTAAGCAGAAAAAATAACAATACTGCTAAATGAAACAAGAATTTTATTCTCTAAACATTTTTGAACCACATTTTGGACATTCCATTTGTGTGCATGGAGTACTTCTTTGATGAGGGACTTCATTTCCACATTTTGGACATTTACACATACCATTAGGACCTAAACCAAAACTTCTTGATTGTTGTCCACGACCCCTTCCTGGTAGTTCATCTCTTCTATTAGCACCCAACTTTGTCACCTCTCAGACCTAGGTATTTTGCTGCATATAACTCTTCATTATTTGCACTTAGCTTTAAAGAAATATAATATTAAAGATTAACTCTATGACAATTGAACAAAAATAATTGGAATAGTACACTCTAACATCCATTATATTTTTAAAAAAGTTGAAAACGGTTGGAAATCTTACAAACTAGAATGTAAGCTTTTAATTTTTTCAGTTTTCATTACTCTTTTTCCAATTAAATAACAATTCTAAAGTAAGCAATAACATAGAATTGTGGCAACATTTTTAATAATAAAACTCATCTTGTAGAAGGAGAAAAAAATGAATGATGCTTTAGAACTTCTAAAATCTCGTAGGAGTATTAGAAAATATAAAAATCAACCTGTAGAAGAAGAGAAGATACAGAAATGCTTAGAAGCTGCGCAGTGGGCTCCTTCTGCATCAAATAAACAACCTTGGGAGTTTCTAATTGTAACAGAAGAACGAATAAGACAGAAGCTTTCAGAAATTCATCCTTATGCTAAATTCGTTGCAGAAAGTCCAGTGGTTTTTGTCCCCCTAACTAATCCGGATGTTCATCAAAAGTACCACATGTCTGATTCGGCATTAGCAACATTACAGTTTATGATAGAAGCTCATAGTTTAGGTCTTGGGACCTGTTGGGCAGGAGTGATAGGTGCTTCTATAGAACCTGAAATAAAGGAATTACTTGGAGTTCCTGAACATCTAAATGTTCTAGGATTAGTTGCTACAGGATATGCGGGTGAAGAACCGACAAGAACGAGAAAGGAACTAGATACCCTGGTTCATTATGAGAAATACTAAAAACAGCTTAGAAATAATAATCTAGGTAAGTTTACAACAAATAAGTTCTTAGAGGTCTAAGACTTGAGGAATTACCTCCTGACCCATTATTTCGACTGGTTTAATTTCATGAACATTGGGCATATTGAAAACAATGTGCTCACATCCAACATTGCTCAGTTTTTTGCAGATTTCTAGAACCTCCTCTGTACTCATTACATCTGGAGAAAGTTGAATGTAAGTAGTTGCAGTTTTCTCTATTTCTTCATAAGGTCTTCCTACATCTTCACAATGTTGTTTGAGTACAGCATATTTATGACTTAAACGATCCGCATTATAATCTCATGTAATTTCTTCTCCAGTTAAGACTCCCGCATCCTTTAAAGTGGTTCCAAGAACAATATTACACGCATCTCCATATTTGGCTACAAATCTTAGAGTTTTCTTCTCTCCTGACCCTCCAATTAATATGGGAGGATGAGGTTTACTAACAGGAGGGGGATTGTTAAGAGGTTCTTGTAGAGAGAAATATTTACCTTTAAAGGAGTTGGTATTTCTAGACCACATGTGTTTGATAATCTGTAATGATTCTTCAAGCATTTCAAAACGTACTTTTAAGGAAGGAAATTCATATCCATATCCTACAGCTTCCCTCTCAAACCATCCTGCGCCTATTCCGAGATAAGTTCTACCTTTAGAAAGAACATCAATTGTAGTGAGCATCTTAACAAGAAGAGCAGGATTTCTGAAGAAATTACAGGTTACTTGAGCTCCTACTTTGATTTTCTTAGTGACAGCAGCTAAGTGAGCAACTGTTGTATAAGCTTCAAGCATCTCCGCTTCTTCAGGACCATGAATAGTACCACATTGAGTTCCAAGCTGAAAGATATGATCCATAACCCATATGCTATAGAATCCAGCATCATCAGCTGTTTGTGCAATTTCAGTAAGCTTACTAGAAATATTTTCTGGACTCCCAGGCCAGTGAAACTTACCGATATGTAAACCTATTTTCATCTTTTTCACTATTTACAATTTGAAATTATACTGTTTTTAAAATATAAAAATGTTTTTTCAAAATGCTGTCTTATCCAGCGATGTGGTTATAGATTCTGATGCCATGGCTCATGGAACAAAGAAAGCATGAATTTGGAGTTCCTCTATATCTTTTTCTTTCGCCATATAAACTAACCAATTTGAATTTTTAATTTTTTTAAAAGAAAAAAATATCGAAACATATTCGTATTAGAGAAAATCTACAATTCGAATGCATTTATTTCCTCAAGAAGCTCATAAGTTTTAGCAACCGCTTCATGAACCTGTTTCTCGCTTCTTCCACCTGTACAAACCAAATTTCCAGATTGGAATAAGAGAAGAACATTCTTGGGTTTTTCTAAACGAAAAATAAGTCCTGGGAACTGTTCAGGCTCATACATGGTATGGTCTAGCCAGAGCGCTACTAGTTCAAGATTTAGTTGCTTTTTGTTAAAATTCCCTGAAGCAACAATATTTTGAACAACAATTTCAGGTTCCTCTGTAATTGCTACACCCACTTTTTTCAATATTTCAGATATTGTTTTCACACCAATTTTTACATTTTCGATAGTTTTTGCCCCTGTCAATACGAGTTTTCCTGAA
>JAGLXK010000484.1 GCA_023132955.1 Candidatus Heimdallarchaeota archaeon | reverse complement strand
AAAAGGAAAGATGGTAAATTTCTAACTTGGGGTCAATTAGAATAACTAAAAGAAAAAAGAAAAATGGGAAGAGATTATATCCCTGTGATTGCTTCTGCTCGAGAGCCTAGTATAACATTTGTTATGAAGAGACTAGTTATTTGCAATAACATTAGAAGTACTCCTATAGCACAGAAAATTTGGAATTTTAAAGGATTCCATGCCATATACCATGTTATTGTTCCAGCTTTTGATGAGAATATCAAAAATATCGTCGTAGAGACTTCTGATAGACAATATAAGAAGGAAACCAGTGAACCAGCGAATATATTGAGGGAAATTAATGGTATAGTAATCCTTGAAAAAGTTCTCATTCTAGAAGCACCTAAATTGATGGAAGCTTCTTCTAAAACTACATCCACTTGTTGTAAACCCGCATACGCTGATCGTACCGTAAATGGTATTTTTCTTATTGTATAGCTCATTATTAGCAGCGTTACTGCAACCCCAATGAATGGATCTAACTTCAATCCTGCTGTGATGTTGGCCATCATTTTGTTGAACCATGAAGGGTTCCTAGATGCTATACCACTCCAATCAAAAGTTCGATAATAACCAATGGCTAGGACAATACCTGGGATTGCAATAGGTAATGTTACAAGTGCATCTAAAATCTTCTTCCCTCTAAACTCCTTTCTGGCTACAACATACGCGGCAACTGAACCAATTACGATAATTAAAAGTGTAGCAAGGACACTATAAACTAGCGTGTTAATTATATACGGTGGTATATCATACGTTGAAGATACAAATATCACTTTATAGTTTTCACCCGTGAAAGCTAGATCTGAGGGTTTCGTACCTCCAAGCGTTTCCATAAACGACATCAGGATGACTCCTGTATGCACCAATAATGAGAATGCAAATAGTATGATCAAAAATGGATAGATGTATAATAACTTCCATTTAGCTTTAGACATCCTGTATTGTCCTGCTCTACCTTTACTTACCATTGCATATGTTCGTAAAGATACATACTTCCGGATCGCAAAGAACCCAATAAGTGCAATAATAAGGAGTATACCTCCTAATACACAGACCTCCGGCTTAATCTCTGCAGCTCCTGCTTTCTTGTATTCTGAAAATACATAGTAAGGTAGAAATTTACTAGCAGCTGTATCTCCCATTGCTGTGAAGATGATTGGGGTTCCTACATCTTCCATAGAAAGAATCAAAACTAATATAGCTCCAGCCCCGATTCCTGGCATAGCCAATGGCAAAGTAACAGTGGAGAATAAACGAAATTTTCCTGCTCCAAGATTCTCTGCTGATTCTTCCATGCTTGGATCTATGTTCAAGAAGGATGAAAAAGCATTGAGATAAACTAAAGCATAGAAATGAGATGTTTGAACAAACACAATAGCAAACAGCCCTGAGAAGATTAGCTTTGTTTGGAATGCTGGAATTAAGAAGAAGTTATTTAGAAATCCGTTAGGTCCTAGAATTAACCTGAAACCCATTCCTGATATGAACGGTGGTATAATGAGAGGAGCAAGTGCTAGTAAACTTACAAGTCTTTTTCCAGGAAATTCATACCTTGCTAAAACGAAAGCCAATGCTGTACCAAGTATTACTGAAAAAATAGTAGTCAAGATTCCAAGAATAATAGTGTTAAGAACCACACCATGATCTTTTCCACTTAAAGTTATAACAGTAATTTCTATAGTATCTTCATATTCTGCGATCAGAGGTAATTCAATTAAAACTTGAGACATATCTAGGATTTGAGTACCACCTTTTAGTTGAGAGAGGAAAATGCGGTTTGTTGTAGTATCAATGAAAATATCTGCTGTTTTATACACAACTGTATAATAGCTGTTGATGCTTACAAGATTTGATGGATCAGTAATGTCAAAAATTCGAACACCAAGATCATTCAAAGAGAAATCAAAAGAGACAAAGTAACCATAATTGTTTACAATCTGAACATCGTATAATTTACCAACAACAGTTTCGTCATAATACTCAACAAGTGTCATATTTAATGGGTCTGTAATGTTGAAAATACCTAAACCATCATTTCCTAAGGTGATGTAAGCTAAATCTCCAACTATATCTATATCTTGTGCCCCCATAGTCCCATTTTCTGGATCATGAATAATATGATATAACTGTGCGTCAGTATACTCTGCTAACAGTAAAGGATTTTCTGGATCAGAAATGTCAAAGATTTTAACTCCTGTTGTGAAACCTACAACATAGACAAGGTCATTATTAATAACAATATCAAATACATCTGTATCAATGGTTACATTAGATAGAATGGTTGGATTTATTGGGTTTGAAACATCAATTATTGCGAAACCCTTTCCATTGATATCTAGAATAGCTAAATTGTTTTCAACAGCGATAAAATCAGTAGTATCTGCTATATCATACATATGACACATAGGTGCAAAGCTTTCTCGAACATTAGAAATGTTAAAAATTACCAATCCACCTCTACCTGCAGCAGTGTATAATAGGTCATCTTTTACAACTAATTCATTGAAACTACTAATTTCTTCGTAATACTGCCTTATTTCCGTAGTCTCATTATGTTGCGAGACATCTAGAATCTCTATACCTTCGCTTCTTTCAGCAACAAACGCAATATTATTATCAACAGCAATTGCTTCTGCTGGACCTCCATAATCTTGTTTATCCTTTGAAAAGAAATGGGTTTGATTATCTCCTGGGAAATTGAAGAATAAAGTTTTAGTAAAGACATTAGCTATAGGGGCACCAGACCACTGACCATTGAAATAAACAGCACCAGATAGAACCGAGAATAGTGGGATTACCATCCACACAATAAAAACAAAAGACACAAGGACGATGATGAAATTTGTCGAAGGTTCTCGTAATAGTTTAACATAAAGAAAATTAATTAATGATCTTCTCTTTTTGCCCTTTCCCTCTTCACTTGTTTTTTTACTAGAGCTAGCCATTTTATTCAACCAAATTTGGTTAGATAGAGATGTAATATCTTAATGCTTTTTGAATTTTATCCCTATTTTTAAAAAATATGAAAGAAATATGAAAACATAAATAAATAATTATCTTCTGAATAAGTAATTGAAACACAAAAAAAAGAAAAAAAGAAAATTAGCAGTATTTACTTCTTCTTTCTCCTAAGTAAAACCATTGTAGCCACAAAAATTGATGTAATGAAGACAGGGATCATACCAAAAGCATTTGTCGTTTCTGTTTCTGGAATCAAAATCCCAAGTATAGTATTATACTTTGTTTGAGCAAAATTTCTCCATTCTCCATCTTTTATTGCAGAAAAAGTTGCATTCAATTGATATTGCGTATTCCAGTCTATAGATTCCTGCAAGGTCATTCCCGGTACTCCGAGATCTTCTATTAGTTCATTGAAGAATGTACTATTAATTTCACCATCTCTTAATTGTGTTACCATCTCACCCCAAGTATTTCTTAGCAGGGTGTGAAGTTGTTCAATTGTATTGTGGAAATAGTAAATGGTTGTAGCTAAGTTAGAAGTAGCAAGATCTTCGTCGAAGTCTATACCTACATTATCCAGTGTTTCATTGAATAGTAAGTATAAATCAGGTCTTAATTGTCCATCTGGGGTGTGAAAAGCATCTTCATTAACTGGTAATCGGTCTATACCTTCAGTTAACCAGATAGCTTGACCTTCTGGAGTATTTACGTATGTTAGAAACGCTGCAGCAGCATCATAGTCATCAACATTGATACCCATAGCGATAGGATCACCATTGACAATTGATTGACCTTGTGGGATTATGTACTCACAATCAAGATTCTCTCCCATGGCTATTATTCCATAAAAGTCGATTGTCATAGCAATTCCCACTTCACCACTAACTACAGCAGCCCTTGTAGCTACTGATCCAGGATACATTCCTGAATTAGCACCCATTCTTGTCAGAATCGACCATCCTACATCCCAACCAAATGCTTGGAGGATAATTTGGTAAATTCTTGTATTGGATGTGGTTAAAGGTGGATCACCCATACTAATAGCTTTAACACTAGGACTGATGTAATAAATTGGACTGGCTAATTCTTCCCAAGTTTTTGGTACTGGAAGAGCATGAGTGGTTAAGAAATCATGATTAACAGTAAAACCAAAAGAAGAGATAGCATTTGCTGCCCAAACAAGACTTCCATTTGGTGCAAACGACTTCATACTTGCACCTGCTAATTCAGCAGGAACACTGTCGTTTATTGCTGTAAATAAAGCAGCATCAGTTACAGGATCAATGTGTTTTAACAAACCCCAATTATCCATAGTGTTGAACAAAGCTGGTCCACCACCCCATGCAAGATCCACAGATTTCGAAGGATCCTCTAGAAGTTTCTTCCATCCGGCATCTGTTGAAGCTTGTCTGAAATCAAATGAAGTAACACCTAATGCAATCGCTTCTGGAGTCGCTAAGAAAGCAGCTTGAAATGCGTTTGTTAGAGTTGTATCATGTCGAGTAACAATGGTTAAGGTAACTGCATTAAGCTCTGGATTTGATGAGTTAGCAGTATCAACTTCAGCGTTAATCATAAAAACGGCTGAACCCATTGATATCGATGCAATTAAGAAAACTAGAATAGCTATTCTTTTTATATTCATTTTATAATCAACCTTCTTATTGATATCTAATAATATCAAATAATTATCTAGCATTCAGACTATAAAGTTTTTGCACTATTGATAAAAATGGTTTTTTAAGAAAAGCAATATGTAATAAATTCTTAACAATAGAAATAACAATAAATTAACAATTATTACCAAAGAAATATAGCGCCCACAATTTTGACATCTATGGGAGTAGATTTTTCTACTTTAACTCCTGCATTTGATGGTGGAGCACAAACTGGAATCCCTTTCTGGGGTTTCGAAGACAATGATGTACCCGTTATCAAATTAGCTTCCTACAAATATCTTGACGGTCAATTTCAAGAATTAACTGAAGAAACTAAGATTGCAGATGTTTTCAATATTAGTTTATCAACTTTTGATTGGTGTAACGAATTAGTAGGTGAACTAGAAGTTGAAGGTCTAATTTTTGAATCTATAAATTCAAAATGGTCAAATGTCTGGTTTTCTAATATTGATCTAACAGAGCTAAAAAATGGAGAAAAAACTTTTCATTTCACAGTAACTGATCCATTTGGAAATATCGGAACTTATGATATAACAACCAATTTAAAACAAGCCTCAATATCGACATGGCTCTCAATTACAGTTTTTCTTGTAATTGTAACTTATCTCGTTCTAAAACGAAGAAAAAAATAACTTTCTTTTTTCTTATTTTTCTAATGAAAATTTACTTTTTTCTGTTCATATCCTATTTTATTTCCATTATCATCTTGAAATATCAATTCAATGAATGTGGGACCTAAAAAGTTTGTAGCAGGAATTTCAACCATTTTAGGTTCATGAGAGTTAGCTTCTAAGAGCATTGGATAAAGGTGATTGGTATATATTCCACCTCTCGTAAAAGATACTCTCAGAGTTCCTATTATTCCTTCCTCACTACGATTATATAGATGAACTGGGATACTGAAAGGTTTGTGAATTGGTGCTGTATCTGATGTTGTTACTCTTATTTCAATGGTTTTATCTTGTTTGTCCAGATCCAAGCTTGGTAATGAAAACTTCCAGTTGAGGTTTTCGAACATAGTACCTTTAGTTTTCTCGTAATCTTCATTACTAGTTCTCTTCTTTCCCTCAGCTAAGCCTTTATCCCACTTGACTTCTTTGTGAGCATGTATGGATATTTCGTGTTGATTCATATCATCATAACTGTAACGCACTTCTCTGATGTTTGAATCCCCTAAAGTATTTCCTCTCTGCAAGATTATGCAACTAGGATTTCTATACAAATATCTAAAATCGTGTTGCAAAGTAGGGTCTATTGGGAACCAAATGCCATTTGCAAAAAACTCAGCTTGTGAGTGATGAACCCAGCCTTCATATTCACTTAGGATGATACTTGTAGTTAATCTAGCGGGAACATTACCTGCTCTACATAAACTTACGAATAGGGATGAAAATTCTGTACAATCTCCTAATTTGTTTTCTATTGCGTATGTAGCCCCATAATCTCCATCTTGGGGAACATAGACTAAATTCTCCTTTACATACTTCAAAAAAGCTAAAACTTTACTTAGTGGAGGATGGGAAAGGTATTTTTTTGCTATATTAACAATGCTTTCATTAGAGGATTCAAGAAATGGTTCGGATTTAGTATATTTCTGGTAGACCTGAGGATAAAGGGTTTCGATATTTTTTTCTTCACCTCTTAAACGTGTAATATCGTAAGCAACCAAACGAGTAACGATATCTGCTTTATACGCAATAGTTATCTTTTCTCTAGGATTAATTTGATGAAAATAAAATCTTAGCCATCGATTCCCATCATTATCAGTAATTAGTTTTGTTGGCTTGTGATTGCTCTCAGCGTTCAATACCTGCTGAATAGGAGAGATAGATGGCGGAATCATAACATCAAGAACAAAGTTGT
>JAGLXK010000483.1 GCA_023132955.1 Candidatus Heimdallarchaeota archaeon | reverse complement strand
AAGGAGGATGTTCCAATACGCATTCATTCAGAGTGTCTTACAGGTGATGCATTTACATCATTGCGATGTGATTGTAGAGAACAACTGGAATTTGCATTAAGTTATCTTTCACAGCAGAAACATGGCATACTAATCTATCTGCGTCAAGAAGGAAGAGGGATTGGTTTGTTTAATAAACTCAAGGCATATACACTTCAAGAGATTGGATATGATACAAATGAAGCAAATGAAGTTTTAGGCTTTAAAGCAGATGAACGTTCATATCTTGTAGCGGTTGATATATTGCGAGCTTTGCATGTTAAATGTGTTAAGCTTTTAACTAATAATCCAAGAAAAGTAGCAGAATTATGTGGAAGCAATATAGAGGTCATTGATAGAATTCCTATTGCTATTACACCTAATGTCTATAATGTAAAATATCTTTCCACAAAAAGTGAAGATGGTCATTTGATGGGGTCAGAATCACTTTTTTGTCAAGATGAGACAGACTGAGGTAGATTATTCCTCTTTCTCAGTGTCTTCTTCAACAGCAGTAATATCTTCCCATTCTTCTTGGGAATCAGTTTCGTCTTCTGTTTCTTGATCATCTTTAGATTTTGATAAAAGTTCTTCCAGTTGCTGTTGGTCCTCATCAGATAGGGAAGCCATCGCTTCTTGACTTTTCTTCATGATACTTGAGATTATCATTGTATAAAGCAAGGGGAGGATTGCACTAGAACTAGATACAGCATCAAATTGATTTCTTGCTATTTCTCTTGCTGATTCTAATGTTTCAGCTGTCATAGTTCCATTACCAAGGCCTGGAGAATCTCTATCAACTAGATAGAATTTTTCACCATTGTATGCTAAAGGATAAGATGCACAATGTAACGGCATCGAAGAATAAATATTGCAAATTTTATTGCTATAATCATATAATGGGCATCCTGATGGATTTGGATCTTCTTCACCCGCAGCTGGTTTTTTCAAAATTAATCGCACATATGCAGGTGGAGTTTCTTGTATCTGTAGAAATGGCAGAACATGATGAATTGTTCCATCAGCTATCCATTTCTGTAAATCTTCAATAAATATTGGTACTTCAGACCACTTTTCACAACACGATCCACATTTAGTACAATTATGAACATATTTTTTTGATTCTTTTGATGATTCTGAATCGCTCATATTATCACGTGATTTGAATCTTAAACTAAAATGAATAAAGATTTTTCGATAGTTATTAAAAATATGAAAACCAGAAATTACTCTCCATAGATTTCGCGCTTGATTGTTTCAAAGATTCCATCAATAGTGTCAAACATTTGCTCAGTTTCATCAATTGCTGAAATCGCTTCCCAATAATGACCACTACTTGGGTAACGCTCTTTAAGATGATTCCAAGCTGTTTGATATTTCTCTTTGATCAATCCATCAGCATTACCTTTACTATTTCCAATAAGATCTATTTTATTAACAACGAGGAAAAATATGGCTTTAACTTTTCTTGCTTTTCTTTCTGCCCTAACTACATCATCATCTAAAGTCATAAGATAATAATTGGAAACCTGAGTTAGTGCATCTATTTGTACCTTTGAATCTTGTGTAGGATCTATGAGAAAAATAATTCCATTTGTGTTATAATCAGCTAATGCTTTTTTCCAATATGGCCATAAACTCATATCACCAGGACAGTCAATTGCTCTCACTCGATAACTTCTATACCTCTCTAAACTTAAGGCAGGTTTGAATGATTGACTCTTTAATCGAATTGTCTTTTGATGAACCTCTATACTTGTTGTGGGACTAATGTCTTCAACATCTTCTCCCTTTAATCGGCGTACAAGGGTGGTTTTCCCCGCTCCTGTGTTCCCGAGAATAGTCACACTCAAATCTCTTGTTAACATTTTAGACATTAATTTTATCGTCATTGAACTATTTCAATTTTTCCTCGGGGGGAATAGCAAGAGATACATAAATCACATTATCTAAAAATCCCAAGACTTGAAAACTATTTCTTAAATCTTAAAAGAATACTATTAGTATTCATTTATTATTTCAACTCAATACACAAATAAAACTTTAAATAACTAAATAATTCACTCCCGACAGCGCTATAAATTGTGGTTCATTTTAATGGGTCAATCACTAGAGAGAAGACGAAAGAAGCCAGAATGGCCGGCTTTTGTAGACTTGGAGAAGTTAAAAGGTCCTAACTCTCAAGTTTATATAATAAAGGACAGATGCAAAGAATGTGAGTGGTGTATTATTTACTGTCCAGAAGAGATTTTAGAAACTGGAGAGGAAATTAATGCTAAAGGATATCGTCCCCCTGTTCTAAAAGAAGGAAAAACCTTCGACGACTGTGCTGAGTGCCATTTCTGTGAGCTAATTTGTCCTGAATTCGCAATTTATGTTAAAGTAATCGAAGAGAGTGATGCTGAAGATGAGTAAGCAAAAACAAGAATTTTTAGAAGTAAGGACTGGGGAGCACTTTACGACAGGTAACCATGCTGCTGCTGAAGGAGCTCTCTCAGTTGGATGTAAGTTCTTTGGTGGATATCCAATCACACCTAGTTCAGAAATAGCAGAAACTATGGCTTTACGTTTGCCACAACTAGGTGGAAATTTTGTTCAGTTTGAAGACGAAATTGCTTCAATTGTTGGCATTTTGGGTGCATCTTGGGGTGGCGTTAAGAGTATGACAGCAACATCAGGTCCAGGATATTCCCTGATGGTTGAAAATATAGGGCTTGGAATGATGACTGAAACTCCTTGTGTAATAATCAATGTTCAAAGAGGAGGACCGTCTACAGGGTTACCTACATTGGTTGGACAACAAGATATTATGCAAACCAAATGGGGAGCCCATGGAGATTTTGAACCAATAGTTTTATGTCCAAACTCAGTTCAAGAATGTTTTGAGCTAGCTATTGAAGCTTTCAATTATGCAGAGAAATTTAGATTACCAGTTACTCTTTTGATGGATGAAGTTCTAGGGCACATGAGTGAAAGACTGATCATTCCAGATGCAAGTAAAATTACGAAAATAGAAAGGAAAAAACCAAAAGATTCTCCAGAGAATCATTTACCTTACAAACCTGATGAAAATCTTGTTCCTCCTATGGCTGTCGCAGGTGAGGGTTACAGAGTTATGATGACTGGATTAACTCATGATGAAAGAGGATATCCTGATTTAAATCCTGAAACTCAAGATAAGCAAGTTAGACGAATTAATGATAAAATTAGACTGAACAAGAAAGATATCATCAGGGTAGAGGAATATATGCTAGATGATGCTGAATATGCAATTATCTCATTTGGTTCAGTAGCAAGAGCTGCTAAAGGGACTGTTAATAGGGCCAGAAAGAAGGGAATCAAAGTAGGGTTATTGCGGTTAATCACCATATGGCCTTTCCCTGATGAGAGGATAGAAGCTTTAGCAAAACAAGTAAAGAAAATTTATGTTCCAGAAATCAACTATGGGCAAATTACAAGAGAAGTAGAAAGAAGCGTTCATGGTAAAACTGAAGTAAAAGGTATATTCAAGCTTGGAGGAGCAATTCATAATCCACAAGAAATACTAAAAGAAATTGAGGGTGATGCATAATGACAGAAGATCAAAATGAATTACTGGAATCAGAGGCTCATCCTCTAGATGGATTTTTAAGAGAAGGTCGAATACCACACATATTCTGCCCAGCATGTAGTTTGGGTTCAATAACAAATGTTCTCATTGAAGCAATAAATGAATCTGGGATTGACCCTAAAAAAATTGCGGTGGTCTCAGGAATAGGATGCACAGGTAGGATTGCAGGATATCTCAATTACGATAGTTTCCATACAACTCATGGAAGAGCAATTCCTTTTGCAATAGGTTTGAGTGTAACAGATCCAGAACGCAAAGTGATAGTAATTTCTGGAGATGGGGATCTTTTTGCTATAGGTGGAAATCATTTTATCCATGCGGCTAGAAGAAACGCCAATATTACTGTTATTTGTGTTAATAATTTCAATTATGGTATGACAGGAGGACAAGCAGGTCCCACAACTTACGCAGGTCAATTTCAGACTACAGCTCCTTATGGGTCAATGGAAGAACCTTTCAATATCCCTAATCTTGCTGTAAGCTGCGGTGCAGTCTATGTTGCACGATATACGGCTTTAGATGTTCGAAGAGTAAAAGAAGCTTTTTCTGAAGCAATAGCTAAAAGTGGATTCTCTTTCGTCGAAGTTTTAGGTAGCTGTCCTACAACTTACGGTCGTCGAAACCAACTAGCTGAAGGGAAGAAGATACTGGAAGTTTTTGCTGAAAAAACTATTCTTAACCACGATGCAGACACCAGAGACATTCGAATTGATAAGGACAGTCCTATCATAGTTGGTAAATTTGTTGATATTGAAGATAAACCAACTCTTACAGATAATTTACTAGCCATTCAGAGAGTTAGTCAAGCAAAGAAGGGGCGATAATATGAGTAGAGTAGAAATTCGTTTTGCAGGTTTTGGTGGTCAAGGAATAGGACTTATGGGCAGGCTTGTAGGTGAAGCAGTAAGCTTATTGGAAGAAGGAAAGAATTCTGTCATGACACAAAGTTATGGTCCAGAAAGTAGGGGTGGAGCGAGCAGCACTGACGTTGTAATTGAAGAAGGAGAAATAGATTATCCTAAAGCAACTGAACTGGATTACTTTGTCGCTTTATCAGAAGAAGCTTATCAGAAATATATTCCAAAACTCAAAGAAGGTGGAATACTCTTTGTTGAAGAGGATTTAGTTACACTAGATGAAAACGCAAAGAAAGCTAAAAAGATATTCAAAATTCCAGCAACTAAAATTGCTGAATCTCTTGGAAGCAGACTTTATGCTAACATAGCTATGTTGGGTTTTGTGTGTGCTAACACAAAAGGCATCTTCTCTGAAGAAGCTATGATTACAATAATGAAAGAAAAAATAAAAGCAAGATTTGTTGAAAAGAATCTAATTGCTTTCCAAAAAGGTATGGAATATAAATCAGACTCTTGAAAATAGACGAAGGTTTGGAAATGTCTACAAAAAAGAATACAGAACTGGAAGAATTCGAACCAAACATAATTGGTTTCTTATGCAATTGGTGTTCCTATGCTGGAGCAGATCTCGCAGGAACAAGCAGAATCCAATATCCTCCTAATGTTAAAATCATTAAGGTAATGTGTTCTGGCAGAGTAAATCCAATGTATATAATTAACGCATTTCAGCAGGGTGCTGATGGTGTTCTAGTCAGTGGATGCCACCCTGGAGATTGTCATTACACTAGTGGAAATTACTTAGCAAGGAGAAGGATAGCTACCATGAAAAAGCTATTGGAGTTTCTTGGTATTGAGCCTGATAGAGTGAGAATGACCTGGGTTTCAGCTGCTGAAGGTAGAAAATATGCTGACGTCGTCAGAGAACTGACTGATGACATCAAAAAATTAGGTCCTATGACCAAATTTAGGAGGGAAAAAGAATGGTAGAGAACAAAGAACTAATCAGGGTAGTTGAGGAAACCGTTTCTCGAGATGACGTGAAATACGTTGTTGGTTATAAGAGAGGCACTTATGGTTTTCAGATAAAACCTGCCTTCGCATATAGCGCTAAAGACGCAAAGGAGTTCTTTTACTCCCCATTATGTGCAAAGAATCTAGCTACTTATCCACTTCTTGAAGAAAAATTACCATTAAGAAGAGGAGAGGAAGCAGAACATAAGAAGATTGGAATTGTTGTAAAGGGTTGTGACTCCCGTGCCATAATCCAAATCATTCAAGAAAATGGATTAGAAAGGGAAGATGTTGTTTTAATAGGTATCCCTTGCAAAGGTGTAATCGACCCAAAAAAGATTGCAAAAAGATTTCCTAAACAATCAAAGTTTGTTGATGTTGAGGAAAATAACAACGACGAATACATATTAGAAATAGGCGGAACAAGCCATAAAATACCCAAAGACGAATTGCTTTCAGATGTATGTAAAAGCTGCGAATACCCAAATCCACCTTTATATGACATACTTATAGGTGAAGCTGAAGAAGAATTTCAACCCGAACACTTTAACAGAGTAGATGAATTAGAAGAAAAAACAATAGAAGAAAGATGGGAATATTGGGAGAAGCATTTTCAGAACTGTATTCGTTGTTATGCATGTAGAGAGGCATGCCCCCTTTGTTATTGTAAAACTTGTATGGCTGATCTACTAGAACCACAATGGGTCAGACGATCTGTAAATCTATCAGAAAATACTGCTTGGAACGTAATGCGTGCATTTCATCTTGCTGGTAGGTGTATTAGTTGTGGGGAATGCGAACGAGCTTGCCCTGTTAACATTCCTCTAATGGAACTGAACAAGTTTGTTGAGAAAGAAGTTAAAGAGATGTTTGATTATACTGCTGGACTCGATACTGAAGAAAAACCATTCTTGGGAAGTTTTCGACCAGATGATCCTGAGGATTTCATTTCGTGAGGAGTTAAAATGGAACAACTAACATTACCAAAAGAAAAATTACCTGAATTGCTTGGAGAGATTGGTTCTAAATTTGAACTAGTCGGACCAATAGAAGAAAACGGATTCTTAGCCTTCAGGAAAATAAATGATCCAAAAGAGATCAATTTAGATATTTTACTTTCAAGAGTACCTCCTAAGTCTTTGATATTCCAACAAACTGAAACTCTCTTTACTTATGCTAAAGGAAAAGATTCTAAGGTTCAAACTCCAAAAATTGAAGAAACTAAAAGAGTAATTTTTGGAATTCGCTCATGCGACGCAAGAGGATTTGATATTATAGATCCAGTTTTTATGGGTAAAAAAGAGGGTGATTATACCGACCCATTTTATACGAAGAGAAGAAATAGAAGCATACTGATTGGCTTAAGTTGTAATGAACCAGACGCCAACTGTTTCTGTACATCATTTGATGATAGTCCAGCGAATACAAAACATGTAGATATTCTATTTACAGATATAGGCGACAAATATTATGTTGAAGTTGTAACAGAAAAAGGAGAAGATCTAATTAAAAAAGTAAGCAAAATCTTCTCAAAGGCAACTGAAAAAGAAGGTAATATCAGAAAGGAGACAGAAAAAGCAGCAATTGATGCGATCTCCCGAAAGATGAACACAGAGGGAGTTGTTGAAAAACTAGACAAAATGTTTGAGCACGAATTTTGGGTAGAAACTGCTAGAAGTTGTATTGGTTGTGGCATTTGTACTTATTTGTGTCCTTGTTGCCATTGCTTCGATATTCAAGATGAGAGCACTCTAAAACTAGGTGGGAGAGTGCGTGTATGGGATTCATGTATGTATGAAGAATATACCCATCACGCATCTGGTCATAATCCTAGACCCTCAAGAATGAATAGAGTAAGAAATAGAGTTTATCACAAATTCAATTACTTCCCCAAAAATGATGGAATCTTTGGATGTACTGGTTGTGGTAGATGTATTGATTATTGTCCTGTTAATATTGATATAATTGAAGTAATTGACAAAGTGAAGGAGGTCAATGTATGACAGACGAGAACCCCTACCAGCCCTGGATAGCTAAAATTATCAGTATAAAAGAAGAAGCTAGTGGAGAAAGAGCAATAAAAACATTCAGACTTGAATTTCAAGATGAAGAAGTCAAAAAGAAGTTCACCTTCCTACCTGGTCAATGTATTATGGTAAGTGTATTTGGAACCGGTGAAAGCATGTTCGCTATCTCTTCATCACCCACTCAAAAAGATTACATAGAAGTTAGTGTAATGAGATATGGTAAACTTACCAAAGCACTGCATCTAAAAGAAGAAGGGGAATTAGTTGGAGCAAGGGGTCCATATGGGAACAGCTTCAAACTTGAAGAATGGAAAGGCAAGAATATACTCTTTTTAGGTGGAGGAATAGGTCAAGCTCCACTTCGTTCTGTGATTGATTACTGCAAAGATAACAGAAAAGATTATGGAAAAATAGATATCGTTTATGGTGCTAGAACTTCTCGTGACCTATGCTATAAGGATGAATTTGCAGAAATGAGTAAGAAAGATGATTTAAGCATTCATCTTTCCATAGATGTTGAAGAAGAAGGTTGGGATCAGTTTGTAGGGTTTGTACCAGATAATTTGAAGAGACTTAATCCATCTCCAGAAAATACTATTGCAATAACATGTGGCCCACCAATTATGATTAAATTTGTAATTCAAAATCTCTTGGAACTTGGCTTCAAAGAAGACCAAGTTTACACAACTTTGGAAATGAGAATGAAATGTGGTATAGGTATATGCGGAAGGTGCAACATAGGGAATCTCTATGTGTGCAAAGATGGACCAGTATTCTCATATGATCAAATAAAAGATATTCAAGGAGATATGTAAAGGCGTGATATTATGAAAATTGGGGTTTATGTTTGTGAATGTGGAACCAACATTGCAAGTACTGTTGATGTTGAAGATTTAGTAGAACAAGCAAAAGAATTTCCAAATGTAGAAGTTAGCAGAGTTTACAAATATGTGTGTTCTGACCCCGGTCAAGTATTGATAAAACAGGATATTGAGGAGAAACAACTAGATAGAATTGTAGTTGCAGCCTGCTCTCCAAGAATGCATGAACCTACATTCAGGGCAGTGTTAGAAGACATGGGATTGAATCCTTATGTCTTAGAAATCGTCAATATCAGAGAACAAGTTTCTTGGGTTCATAACGATAAAGCAAAGGGTACAGTTAAAGCAGCCTCATTGCTTAAAGGTGCAGTTTTAAGAGCTTCCTTAATGCATCCCTTAGAAAGGAAAAAGGTTGGCGTAACACCTAATGCACTCGTAATAGGTGGTGGTATTGCAGGTATCCAAGCTTCTCTTGATTTAGCAGATATGGGATTTGATACCACACTTGTTGAAAAAACTGCAACAATTGGTGGAAAAATGTCTCAGCTTGACAAAACATTTCCAACATTAGATTGTTCACAGTGTATTTTAAGTCCTAAAATGGTAGATGTTAATCGCCATCCAAATATTGACTTACTTGCACTAAGTGAGGTTGTAGAAGTTGATGGATATGTTGGAAATTTCAAAGTAAAGATTAAGAAAAATCCTACTTATGTATTAGCAGATAAATGTACTCTTTGTGATGATTGTGTTCCTGTCTGTCCAGTTATAGAACATGATGAATATAATCAAGGATTATCTCCAAGAAGAGCGATTTACATACCATATCCTCAAGCAGTCCCAGCATCATATCTTATAGATCCTAATTCTTGTTTAGGAATAGATCCGCTCATTTGTTCAAAATGTAAAGATGTTTGCGGACCAGAAGCAATAGATTTTGATATGAAACCAGAGATAATTGAAAAAGAAGTTGGCGCTATAATTGTAGCAACAGGATATGAACCCTATCCTATAGAAAATATTGGTGAGTATGGTTATGGAACAATTCCAGATGTGATTTCTGGTATGGATTTTGAGAGAATAGTTTCTGCAAGTGGTCCAACAGATGGTACAATTCGTCGTCCATCTGATGGTAAAGTACCTAAAACAGTTGTTTTCGTCCATTGTGCTGGATCTCGTGACCCAAGCAAACATCTACCTTATTGTTCGAAAGTTTGTTGTATGTATGCAACTAAACATGCTTTACAGTACAAGCATTTAGTACATGATGGAACAGCTATAAACTTCTTTATTGATGTGAGAACAGCTGGAAAGGATTATGAAGAATTTTACCAAAGAGCAGCTGAGGAAGATCAAGTTATATATATAAGAGGTAAAGTTTCTGAAGTTTTCCAAGATGGGGATAGAATTCTAGTGAAAGGAGCAGATACTCTAACAGGAGAAACTGTTGAGCTTCATGCTGATTTAGTAGTTCTAGCCACAGGTTTAATGCCTAGTGCAGGAACTAAAGAAATTGCAAGCCTTCTAAACCTATCAGTTGGTATGAATGGTTTCATCAGAGAAGCACATCCAAAATTAAAACCAGTAGATACCGCAATAGCTGGGGTCTTTGTTGCAGGAACTGCTACAGGACCAAAAGACATTCCAGAAACAGTTTCAAATGCTAGTGGAGCAGCTTCTAGAGCTGCAGGAATATTATCCCAGGATGAATTAGAAATTGAAGGAACTGTTGCTCAAGTAGATGAAGACCTATGTCGAGGTTGCGGTTTATGTGCTGAAGCTTGTCCTTATAGTGCAATCGAAATTAAAGCAATCAATAAATACGGGCACGCTTTGCGGGTAGCTTTTGTAAATGAAGCAATGTGTAAAGGATGTGGTTCATGTGCCGCAGCTTGCTTGAACGGCGCTATCAATCAGCTAGGATATACAGATAGTCAAATTCTTGCCTTAATAGGGGCATTAGGAGAAGAATAAAGGGGTGTAGAGAAATGTCTTACGAATATTTAAAATTTGGAAAAGAAGAGAAAGACTTCATTGCAAAAATAGAAGAAATTTCAGGACAAAATATCTACAGTTGCTATCAATGTGGCAAGTGTTCTGCAGGTTGTGTTTTCAGCGATAAAATGGATATAACAGTAAATCAACTTATTCACTTGATTCAACTCGGGCAAAAAGAAAAAGTTCTGAAAGCAAATACTCACTGGGTTTGTTCAAGTTGTTTAACATGCTCTGTTAGATGTCCTCGAGAAATTGATGTTGCAGCATTAATGGAAGCAGTACGAGAATATAGCTTGAGAGAGGATTATGAGAAAGTTATAATTTCTGAAATTTCTAAAGAAGCTTTAGATAAGCTTCCAAATATTGCTTTAGTAAGCAATTTTCGTAAAAAAACAGGGTGATTTAGCAAATGGTACAATACTCTTACTTTCCAGGATGTAATCTAAAAACAAATGCTAAAGGGTTTGAAGAAACTGCTATAGCTGTCAGTAAGAAATTAGAAGCTGAACTAGTTGAAATGCCAAGTTGGAATTGCTGTGGAACCGTACACACTTTGACCTCAGACAATATCATGAAACGTATTGCACCTATTCGAGTGTTATCAAGATCAAGGAAACATGTTGAAACACTTAAAGAATCTCCAAATCAAGTAGTTACTCTTTGTTCTATGTGTAATAGTACTTTGAAAATTGTCAATAATGAAGTTAAGAAAGATCAAGAAATTTTAGATAAGATTAATTATCAATTGGAAGAAGATGAAGAAACTTACGAAACAGATATGGAAGTAAAGCATTTCTTGGAAATTCTTCGAGATATTGTAGGATATGAAAAAATTTCTGAAGAAGTGGTCAATCCGCTTAAAGGTTTAAAAGTATCACCTTACTATGGTTGCATGTTATTACATCCAGAAGAAGCTAAGATTGACGATGAAGAGATGCCTGATGTTTTAGAGAGTTTAGTTGAAAGTCTAGGAGCAGATTTAGTAATGTCTCCTTTATTCAAATTCTGTTGCGGTTCCTATCACATAGTAGATCAAGAATATATTGTTTCTTCTCAAGTTGAGAAAATTGTTGAAGCTGCAAAACGAAGAGGGGCAAATGCACTAGTAGTTGCTTGTCCATTATGTGCTTATAACATAGACCAACAGCAAAAAGCTATGGCCAAGAATACTGTAGGAAAATCACCTATTCCGGTGTTTTACTTTACACAATTGATGGCTATAGCGATGGGGGAGCCAGTAAAAATCAATCACTTTCAAGATCATTTCATAAATCCTGAACCCCTCCTCAAGGAATTAGGATTAATTGGGAGGAAAAAAGCAAAATAGAGGGTTAGAAAAATGTCAAAGACCAAAACAAAAGAAGAGAATGCAACCCCTACAGTAAAGATTTACATTATGGGTTCAATGCATGAAGTACCCGCATCTCTAACAATAATGAAGGCGATGGAGTATGCAGGTTTTAAATTTAAAAGGGGTGCGGGGTGTAGAGCTGGATTTTGTGGAGCTTGTGCAACATTATATCGAAAAGCAGGTGACTACAGAATATATGCTGCGCTAGCATGTCAGACACAAGTTGAAGACGGGATGGTATTAACTCAATTACCATTTGTACCCGCTCCAAAGGGAATCTACGATGTAGATTCACTTCAACCTACAGCGAGTTCAATTCTGAAATTTTATCCTGAAGTAGCAAGATGTTTAAGTTGTAACGCTTGTTCAAAGGTATGCCCTCAGGAAATCCAAGTTATGGACTATGTTCAATACTGTCTCCAAGGTCAGATTGATAAAGCTGCAGAGTTGTCTTTTGACTGTGTTCAATGTGGATTATGTGCGATTAGATGTCCTGCAGAAATTCCACAATATCATGTTGGTATGCTTGCTAGAAGATTACATGGAAAATACAACATGAGCACTCCAGAAACTCTAATTGAAAGAGTTGAAGAAATTGAGAACGGTGTCTTTGAGGAGGGTTTTAAAGAATTGAAGTCTCTCTCAAAAGATGATTTAAAGAAACGATATATTGAACGAGATTTCGTTGATCAGAAAAAGGCGTGATAAAAATGAAGATGATAAGAGGTTATCCTGAAGATATGCGAAAAAGCATTGATAATGTTAACAAAACAAGAAGCAAGCGTATCGACCAAATTATAGAAGATTTATCTCTAGAAGAACGAAAAGAAGTTCTTGACAATTTTCACCCAGATTACAATCCAAAATATAAACGAAATATTTCTTGGGGAGTTAACAAAGGTGATAATGTACCCAATGAAGTTGCAGATGTTATTGAAGCCTATCCAATGGTAAATCCAGATGATATAGATTTAAGCAAAATCGATTATGATGTTAATGTATTAATAATTGGTGCAGGTGGCGCTGGAACTTCAGCGGCTTTGTGGGCGAATTACTCAGGAGTTCCAAAAGAGGAGATACTACTTGTTACAAAACTCAGACTTGGAGATTGTAATACAGTCATGGCTCAAGGTGGTATTCAAGCTGCTGATCGTCCTGTAGATAACCCACTAATCCATTATATGGATGTGATAGGAGGAGGACATTTCGAAAACAACCCTAACCTGGTTAAAGCTTTAGTTAGTGACGCTCCAAAAATTATCAAATGGCATAAGGATCTTGGAGTAATGTATGATTGTACTGAAGATGGTAGCTTTATTGAGAATCCTGGCGGTGGTACATCAAGAAATAGAATGCATTGTTCCAAAGATTACACTGGACTGGAGATGTTTAGAACATTAAAAGATGAAATAATAAATAGGGAAATCCCATATCTAGAATTTTCTCCAGCAATTGAGCTTATTACAGGTGAAACTGGCGGAATAGCAGGAGCTATTCTATATAACATCGAGACAAAACAATACTTTGTTGTTAGAGCTAAAACAATCATCTTAACTACTGGTGGTTTTGGAAGACTTCATGTTGCAGGTTTTCCAACAACAAATCACTATGGTGCCACCATGGATGGTGTAGTTATGGCTTACAGAGCTGGTGCAAAATTACGAGATTTAGATGCCACTCAATTCCATCCAACTGGTGCTGCATTCCCAGAGCAGATCGTTGGACTACTGATTACTGAAAAAACTCGAAGTTTAGGAGCTCAAGTTCTTGGACGAAACGGAGAACAGATTTGCTATCCATTGGAGCCCAGAGATGTTGAAGCATCATCTTTAATCAAATGTTGTACAACTACTGACAATTACATTGAAACCCCCACACAAATGAGAGGAATTTGGTTAGATAGCCCTCTAATTGAGGAAATTAAAGGAAAAGGAACTATCCTAAAGAATCTTAGTGCTATGTATCGAATGATGAACAGATTTGATATTGATATCACAGAAGATCCAATTCTTGTTTATCCAACCCTACACTATCAAAATGGGGGAGTAGAACTTGATGAGAACTGCTATACATCGCTCAAGGGATTGTTAGCTGCTGGAGAAATCTCAGGTGGTGTTCATGGTAAGAATCGTCTAATGGGCAATTCTCTTTTAGAGATAAATGTATTCGGGAGAAGAGCAGGCATCACCGCTGCTAATGAATACAAGAAAAAGAGTACTGTTGGAAAGCTTACACTCGCTCATGTTCATAAATCAATTAAAGCTCTTGATGCTTTAAATCTTAAAGACAAAAGATATTCTCCAACCATTTTGCCAGAATATAGAAGTGATATAGTCAGAGACAGATTGGTTCAGTTATATGAACAATCACTCTAATTTCTTCTCTCTTTTTCATAATTTTTTTATAGAACCACTCTAGAAAAGAAACTGATTTGATGAACAACACATATGTTTTCTTGAGACATGCTCTAACAACAATAGATAAGGAGCTGCCAGCAGAGAAATGGGTAATATCAGATAAAGGAATAGAAGAAATATGTAATGTAGTTTCCTTAGGGAAATTTGACGATGTAGATGTAATAATTTCTTCCTCAGAAAAGAAAGCGATTCAAACAGCCTTTTACTTGTCAGAAAGAATAGAGAAGGAAATTAACTTAAATCCTAATCTAAAGGAATTAGATAGGGGGGAGGAAGTTATTGAGACTCAAGAAGATTATGAAACAAAAGTCTGGAGAATTTTCGATAACCCATCAGAATGTAGTTTTGGATGGGAAACTGCTGAGGGAGCACTAGGAAGATTCAAAAGGGGAATATCGCGAATAGAAAATACCTATTCTAATAAAAAAATCTTCATTGTCAGTCATGGAATCGTTTTAACTCTTTTTTTTGGAGAACTTTTGGGACTAGAAAAAGAAGAATTGTTTCCAAGATGGAAGAAACTCAAATTCTGTGCATGGGGTACAGTAATTGATGGAAAAGTGAATAGAGATATAGTTTCAGATTGAACACTATTTCCTTCTTTTGTAGTAAAGATTATTTTAAATATGTTTTTCATCTGATAAGATTAAAGTAGGGGTTGCTTTGATTAAAGGCCATTCTATAGGAGAAGGGTGGAAAGAACACCAAATAGACACTTATGATATGGATTCTTATGAAGAATTATACCTTGATTTGAATCGAAAAGCTAACAATCCAATAACCTACTTGTCTGCTATAATCGTTCTAATTACTCTAGTTGTCTTTAGGAGAAAAATTCGATCAAATTAGATTTCAACATATAGATAGAGCATAACAGAATTACGCTCTTAATCCTAACTGCAAACCTTTAGCTTTGTTTTCTTGCCTATCTTTTTTGAATTGTGCCAGTTCTTTCTCCCCTATTTTTTGAATAAGTATTTTCTTCATTTTTGGATCTGTTATTTCATGACTCAAAAGAGCCTCAAATACCAGCTGAATCGTTACTTCTAGAAATCTTTTACCTAGTTTAGATATACTATATTTGTTATTTTTGTCTAACTCGATTATCCCAAAATCCCATAGATTTGTTATGTAACTTGATAAACGGTCTTTCTCTACCAACGCAAAGAATTTTCTTAATTTCTTGAAATCTGCTGGTTCATAATGAAGATAAGCCAAAATATTTAATGCTTCTTCATCATCTAAAATATCCAAAATATAAGAAATATCTCTTTTAGCATTAATTAAAAAATATCTAAAATCTTCTTTTGTTAGTTTATCAAACATTGTGAATCATATTATATTGGAAAATCTTGTTCTTAAACCATTCTAAAATTATTTTCCAAAGATTTTTAATTTAAGAATGGAATCATTAAATAGAAATGAATGGATGGATTATAAGTATAATCGTAATCACTTTCTTCTTTCTACTAGTTTTGCTAATTAATTATAGGACTTATTATAGAAAGCATAAAGTGGAAATGGAGAAAAATGCTAAGAATCCTATAAATCAACTAGATGATGCTGAAGAAGTAACCAAAAGAGAAACACTTCGACAGCGAATGAGACAAGCTTTTATCAGACCTTAAATTTTCCTTTTTTTAATTCAAACTATAAAATATTCTTAAATATCTAAATTAATCGCAGGATTGTAATGATTTCTTTCTACTTTTTTCTTTCTTCTAGAAGAAAATAAATATATGGAAGTCAACATCTAGCTGACATAATGGACGAAATTATCAGAATTAAGCTTGGGTTTACAAATACTTTCTTGTTAAGAGTATCTGATGAATATATTCTAATTGACGTTGGTACTAGCAAAAAAACCAAGAAATTTTTAAGAATTCTTGACGATTATAACATTTCTCCTGATAAGATAAAGTACATAGTTATAACACATGCCCATTTTGATCATGCAGGATGTTTAGCAGAGATACAGAAGATAACTGGGGCACAAGTTATTGCTCATAAAAATGCTGTTGATCTTCTTAAACAAGGTAAAAATGCATTCGTTGGAATTAAGATAAAGCGGTTCAATTCTCTAATCAGAAGAAAACTGGATAAAGCTCAGGTATATCATCCAGTTACACCAGACATAATAGTCGACGACACCTATACATTTGAGGAATATGGGACTGATATAAGAGTCATACATACACCAGGACACACTCTTTGTTCAATTTCTGCAATTGATAAAAATGGTAATGTCTTTGTTGGTGATTCTGCAATGGGTTTCCCTATAAGAATAGTTCCTAGATTACCAATCATAGCAGCTGATTTTAATTTGTTGATTCCTAGTTGGAAGAAGATAATCGAAGAGGGAGCAAAAAAAGTATATCCCGCACATGGAAAACCATTCAAAATAGATAAAATAAGAAAAAAAGTAGAAAGGAAGAAGTGGAAATTTTTGGTTACATAATTGAAACGCGAACCTCAATAACAATGGATTATATAGAAATCAAAGAGAAATAATCCTTACAAATTCTTCACACTTGGAGAATAGATTTATAGGTGTCTTTTCGTCTAAATCTTCTGATTTAATTGAATCAGGAAAAAGAAAATCAGGAATTAATTAGTTTCAGAGGAATGAAATTAGCAGCAAAAGGAGTGCAGGTTCTACAAGAATTAGAGGAAATTATTGGGGAAGAAATACCCAATGTTAAGAGTGCTGCGATGTACAATTATGGGTTTTCCTTTGAAAATAATAGAATAACAAAATTAAGTTTATGGAAGAAAGGATTAGAAACCTTCCCTGAATGTATTTCAGATCTGAGTAATCTTAAGAAATTATTCTTACGAGATAACCAACTAAAATCCTTACCACAATCTATTGGGAAGTTAAATAAATTAGAATTTTTAGATGTTTTTAATAATCAAATAGAAACACTTCCTGAAAATTTTGGTGATTTAAAAGAACTTCAAAGCGTTGACTTATCTGTTAACCAAATCAATTTTCTTCCACAAAGTATTGGTCAATTAAAGAAATTATACAAATTTGGGTTATATAATATTCAATTGAGAGAATTTCCAGAAAGTATTGGTGAAATGATAGGTCTTCAACAATTAGGTGTTTGGAAAAATCATCTAGAAGAACTTCCAGAATCAATAGGGAATCTTCTAAATTTAGAAAAACTCTGGGTGCAAGAAAATCAACTTGAGTTCCTACCTGATAGTATAGGAAATTTAACAAATCTCAGAGAACTACAGTTTTTCAATAATCCGATTAAAAAACTTCCTAACAACTTAACCAAATTACAGAATCTTCAGAAATTAGGAATTAATAGCAAAGATGCAAAGAATCCATTCAAGTTGAATGAACAGCAAGAATTGTGGATTGAACTACTAAAATCAAAGGAATGCAAAGTGCAGTATTGAGCTTTTTAAAGCTGTGAAGAAGCTTAATAATCTTTTAGGAGGATATTATGAGTGAAGTGATGTCTTGAGTAATGACCCAAAAACAGAAGCTGAAGTAAGAGCTTTTTTTGATGAGTATGTTGAAGCATACCCAAAAGACGACATACAGGGATATCTTAACCTTTTCCAACAAGATGAAAATCTTGTAATGTTTGGAACAGATGAAAAATGGTTAGGATGGGAAGAGTACAAAAGTGCAGCAGTAAAATACAATGAAAGACGTAGAGAGATTTCTCTTACATATGACTGGTTAAATGTAAACTCACATGGTAAAGTCGCTTGGATTGCTGCTGAGGTTAACTTTAAAATAAAAGTTGAAGGTGAATGGAGAAATATTCCCGCAAGGTTAACTAGTGTCATAAAGAAGAATGAAGATAAATGGAAAATAGTTCAAGGTCATATTTCAGTACCTGGATAGATGTTCTAAATATATTACTTTTAAACTGGAGATTCTTCCCTAAATTTATTAATTATCCTTGCATCAACCCAATAAATGTCACCTTTTGTCTCAATTCTTCGGTGAAAGAATAAATACCGACCATCAGGGGATTTCCAAACAGGTTATATTTTATCTTGTTTCTATAAAATTATTTCCAAATGTAGAGATGTAAGGCAAGCACTCCCTTCCAATAAGGACCTCTAAACAGCAAGCTTATTTTCTCAAATTCAAGAAAAACCATTTTGCATTATACTGAGAAAACTTATGAAGCTTGTTTCTTTATCATCTTGATAGATTTGAAACTAAAATGTATATTTATACTAATGTTTCTCGTCTTGCCCGTTATGGTCAGTTCTGATGCAGAACGTGCTTATCAAACACCTACTCTGGAAAGAAGAGATACACCAAATATTGACTATGAGTCAAGACTGAAGCAAAAGGAATATACAACAAGTTATATTTCTCATCCTTCAATAGAAATTTTGTCTGATTCTGATTTTGGAAACTATAGTTCTTCAGGATTAGGAACCATTGACGAACCTTTTGTTATTGAGAATTACAACATTACGACATCTAATAAAACAGCTATTATAGTTGAAAATACAACTAAGTATTTCATAATACGTAACTGTTTCTTAAGAGCTAATAATCAAGGAATTTATCTATATAACGTTTCTTTTGGTACCGGTTTGCTAGAAAATAATAATTGTTCAATGACCAATAAGGGGATTTGGGGAACATATGCACATGGCATTAAAATCGTGAATAACACATGTTCTGAAAATTATTGGAGTGGTATTTACTTAGAGGAATGTATTGATGTCACAATTGTTGGTAATTTGTGTGAAAAGAATCGTTGGGGAGGAATTGTTTTACAAGAGTGTCCGGATTCTGAAGTAAAAAATAATATTGTCATCGAAAATGATCACTCATCGGGTATAAGTCTTTCCAAATCACTCAGAACCAGAGTAATGAATAATACATGTATTAACAACGGAGTTGCTGGAATACAATGCCATGAATCTAATTATGTCATTATTGAACAGAATCATGTTTACAATGATAATGGTTGGTCCGGTATCGCAGTTGATGATTCTTTATATGTGTCTGTTTTGAATAATACAATAACATCGGACAGAAAATCTCTATCTTTTAGTAGGTCGTATAATGCTTGCATTAAACATAACAAACTTTACTCTACAGGATTAGATTTATACGAATTGGATTTATTACAGTATCAGTTTCTAGATATTCAAGATAATCTAGTAAATGGCAAGAAATTAGGTTTTTATACTAATCTGAATAAGATAAAAATAATTGAACCTAACTATGGACAACTTATTCTTGTAGATTGCAATGATATTGTTATTGCAAATCAAAGAAATGAAGAAGGTTTCATTGGTATAACCATTTACAAATGCAATTCTATAGAGATCAAAGATTCAATAATTACTTCTTTAGATGGTAGTGTGAAAACTTGGGGGATAAGAGTATATGTTTCAGAGAACATTGATATTGTCAATAACGTTTGCAGTTATGGAATAGGAATCTATCTAGAAAATACAAAAAATGTTCTAATCAAATCCAATTTAATCAATAACGGTTCATTTTATGGCATATACCTTGTGAATGCAGATTATAGTAGAATAATCAACAATATCTGCAAATTCAACATAAAATCTGGTATGGTGGTTAGTTTGTCAGAGAATTGTGAAATTATCTATAATCGTATTGAGAGTAATGGATTTTCTGAATATCAAGGTTTTGGGTTGTCGATTGGAGGTTCAAACAACATTCTGCATCACAATATTTTCCTAGATAATACTTTCAATGGAACAATTCAAGCTAAGGATTCAGGAATCAATAATACTTGGTATGAGGAAAAGGCTCAAGAAGGCAACTTTTGGAGTGACTACTCAGGAGTTGGTCCATACTTAATTTATGGTTATTCAAACTCCACAGATCCCTATCCTTTGTCAAAAATTCCAGTTTATAGTGATTTTAACTACAAGAATTTCTACTATTTCTTTCTTATACTAATTCCCATTTTTGCTTATCCTATTCATAAAGCAAATAAATTTCTGAAGGAAATAAGAATAGACTAGTTCTTCTTTATTAGGAAGTATAATTTCAAAGATCCTATAGTGAAACAAATCATGTTAAGCTATTACAAAGATTCATGTTAGCCTAAAAATATACTAACAGCAAGGTTATTTTCCCAAATTCAAGAAAAACCCATTTTGCGTTATACTGAGAAAAACTTAAGTAATCAGCTATCTTTAGTAATCTGGTAGACATTGAGAATAAAAGGTATAGTTGTAATCTTTTTTTTAACAACTTCGTTAATGTTCAACTTGACTTCAAATAATGCTTCTCATTTATCGTCCCCAGAGAGAGGAGAAATTCCGCAAATACATTTTGAATCTGCAGTGAAACCTAGTGATTATGCAATTAGTTATATTGCTCATCCCTCGATTATGATAAATACTGATGATCAATTTAGTAATTACAGTTTCTCAGGAGTGGGTTCAGAACTAGAACCATATTTAATTGAGAATTATAACATAACCACCACTAATACTACGGGGATTCTCATACAAAATACAAGCAAATTCTTCAAAATAAAGAACTGTGTTATAACTGCTGAAATCTCAGGGATTTACTTGGAGAATATAACATCCAATACAGCAATTATTGAAAATAACATCTGTAACAACAACAATCGCTTAGCAGGTATTTTTGTTAGGGAAGCCCCTGATACTCTGATAGCAAACAATACATGTGAGTACAACAATTATGGAATGAGAGTTTTAGATAGCAATAACATCAAAATACTAGCAAACTTCTGTAGAAAAAATCCAGGGGGTGGGATTACAATTGGTAGCTGTTTACAGATAGAGATAAAGAATAATGAAGTACTTGAAAATGGTTATTCTGCAGGTATTGTTGTTGCTGATTCTAATCAAGCTATTATTGAAAATAACACTTGTATTGACAATGCACTTTATGGTATCGAATTAAGAGAGTCATCAGCAGCTGTAATATCGAAAAATTATGTGGTAAATAATAATTATTGCACAGGTATTATGATTTATCATTCTTTTGAAGGTTTTATTTTAAACAATACTATATTTTCAGATAAAAATTCAATACGCTTAGCTGATTCTACAAGTATGCAATTGGAAAACAATAAATTATACTATTCAGGATTAGAAATAAGTGTAGGTGCACTCGTCGACTTTTCATCTTTTGACATTCAGAATAACTTCGTTAATGACAAAGAATTAGGGTTTTTCATCAACGTAGCTAATGTAAAAATCAAAGAACCAGTTTATGGTCAGCTAATACTTGTCAATTGCCAAGAAGTAGTAGTTGAAAATCAAGGTGCAGATCACAAATTCATCGGAGTAACACTTCATTATTGTAATAGTATAACATTACAACAATTGAGTATTATAAGCTCAGTTAAAGACGTTAGAATCAGGGTTTTGGGAATAAGGATTTATGATTCAGAGAACATCAATGTCTTTGAAAATGTTTGCAAAGATGGAGGATGGGGAATTCTTCTGAGAGATGTCAAAGATTCAGTAATTAAATCGAATTTATGTGAAAATAACTACATGCTAGGCATAGTAGTATCTTATTCCGTAAATATCGCCCTAATAAATAATACTTGCTTACTCAACAAAGGAGGAGGTATAATACTTTTTGAGTCCGATGGTTGCGATATCAATTTCAACTATTTAGAAAAGAATGGAAATTCTGAATCATTTTTCCCAGGTTTGAGAATAGATTTCAGTTCAGACCATAATATAATTCATCATAATATCTTTATTGACAATATTCACAATGGAAGCTCCCAAGCTGTAGATGATGGAGAATTCAATATTTGGTTTGATGTTAACTCCCAAGAAGGTAATTTTTGGAATGACTACTCAGGAGTTGGTCCATATCTAATTTACGGTTATTCGAACTCTACAGATCCCTATCCTTTGTCAAAAATTCCAGTTTATAGTGATTTTAACTACAAGAATTTCTATTATTTCTTTCTTGTACTAGTTATCATTCCTGCTTATGGTATTTTCAAGGCAGGTAAGTTTCTAAAAGAAATAAGAATAGATTAGTCAACTTCTTTTGAAAACATATTTTCTATTATTAATCCAGAGTGTAATAACCACGTTAAATTAATGATTTTGAAAACTCTATTAGGAAGTTTAATATTCTCCAAAAGTTCTTTGAGATTTAGAGATGCTAATTGATTCCTTTGAAGCAGAGAAGATTTTAGAAGCTTATCATCAAGGGAAGGAATCCATTGTTGCTTTTTTTGATCTCAGGTTCACTCAACATAAAGTGGTTTTCAAACATAATAAGATAATAATTGGTGACTTTAGCTACGATCCAAAAACTATTCAAAAAATTGCTAAAAACCCCTCTATTTTTTTAATTGATAAAAAACCCAAGAAGATTGCTTTTTTCGATGAACGATACTACAAGCTTGAACCAATTGAAAATACTGCTCCAACTATTGAGATTGATGGCATCAGAATGCATAGGACAAAACACATCACACCTTTAGAAGATGCTAGAAGGAAAATCTTTGCCGTTAATGTTGCTGCTAATGAGAAGGTTTTAGATATTTGTACAGGTTTGGGATACACTGCTATTGAATCATTCAGAATGAAGGCTTTTGTGACAACCATTGAAAAAGACCCTAATGTCATTGAAATAGCAAAATATAACCCATATTCAGCTGATCTTTTTGCAGGAATTGAAAGCAATAAAATTGATTTAATTTTGGAAGATGCATGTGTTGCTGTTAAACAAATGGCTGATGAGACCTTTGATGTCATCCTCCATGATCCTCCCAGATTTGCTTTAGCCGGTGAGCTTTACTCACAGGAAATTTATGTGGACTTATTCAGAATCTTGAAAAAAGAAGGTCGTTTACTTCATTATGTAGGAAAACCTGGTTCAAAGTATAGAGGGAAGGATTTCATCAGTGGAATTCAAAGAAGACTAAATGAAGTTGGCTTCAAAACAAAACGAACTGATGATAATGAAAGTGTCTTTGCATATAAATGAAGGAATCTCTTTTAAAGGGTAAAATGAAGCGTTTCACAATGCAGAAGGAAATCTATCTAACGAAGGAAAATCAAGAAGAGAAAGTTTCTCATTGGATTACTGAATGTAGAAAGATGAAAAAGTACATTGTTTTTGATTTTGATGTATCCAAAGCAGCACTACTTGTTCTTGACATGCAAAATTTCTTCCTTAACGAATCGAATCATGCCTATGTCCCTTCTGCTTCAAACATTATTGATAACATATCTAGACTAATAGATCATTTTCATAAAAAAGAAAGACCAATAATTTTCACTAAACATATTGATACAGAGAACTCAGAAGAAATGATGACAAAATGGTGGAGAGATTCTATTCAAAAAGGAACAAAAGAAGCAGAAATATCTCCGCATTTAAACATAGATGAATCAGAAATACTGCTGAAGAATAGATATAGTGCTTTTGAAAAAACAAATCTAGAAGAAATACTTCGAGATAAGAATGTAAAACAAGTTATTATAACGGGAATAATGTCCCATCTTTGCTGTGAAACCACTGCAAGAGATGCGTTTATGAAGGATCTTGAAGTGATCTACATTATCGATGCAACTGCTACCTATACTGAAGAATTGCATCTTGGTACTATAAGAGCAATTTCTCATGGATTTGGTCGTTGTATTTCAACTGAGGAGATTGTAAATGAAAGATAAACTGGAAACCGTTGTTGCTTTAATTGGTGGAGGACCTGCATGCGTAACAGCCGCAATGCAATTAACTAGAGCAGGTCTGGATAATCTCTTGATAACAGATGAAATTGGAGGAAAAATACGAAATGCCAATCTTATCGAAAATCTACTAGGTTTTCCTAAAGGAATTAGTGGAGAGGAGTACGTCCAATTACTCAAACAGCAAATTAGAAAACAGAATGTCGAATATATTACTAAAACAGTTAAGTCTGTTGAATACAAAAACATTGGAATGAATGCTTTTAGATTTCTAATTGAAACAAATAAGGAATTGATTCAGAGTCAATATCTCATCATAGGTACTGGTTCAAAACCAAAAAAACTTGGAATCCAAGGAGAAGAAGAATCTTTTTCCAAGAAGAAACTATTTTATGAAAACTATAATGCCAGAAATCATGTTAAGGGAAAGAACGTTATCATCATAGGGGGAGGAGATATAGCTTATGATTACGCACTTAACCACAAAGATTCTGCTGATAACATCTCTATAGTTCAAAAATCCAAAAAATCAAAAAGCATACCCATCCTTCAAAACCGAGCACATCTTGCAGAAAATATAAGTATTTTAGCTAGAGTAATTCCAAGTAAAATTAAGTTTGATGGAAAAACACTAGTACTTAGTGCAAAGAAAGATGACAAAATTTTACTTGTAATAGGGGACATGATTATTGTTGCAATAGGTAGAGAACCCAATTTAGATATTGTTTCAGAAAAATTACTAGAAGTGTATGAAGGTAAAGCTGAAAATTCTCATCTATATTTTATTGGGGATGTTAAAAAGAATAATTACAGACAAGTCTCTATTGCTATGGGAGATGGCATGAAAGCAGCAATGGAAATAGTTAAAGAGGTAACTCTTGAAGAAAGTTATCATGGAGCTTCTCGGGAGATATGGTAAGGAAGATTTAGCTATTCTTTACATAGCTAAACAAGAAGATAAAATTGTAGAATTTGTTGAAAGTCTACAACCGCCTATTCCTAGAGAAGAAAAATGGGTTCTGGTTATTTCGACCATGTATGGTTGTCCTGTTGGTTGTTTAATGTGTGATGCTGGGGAGTACTACCATGGAAAAATTTCTACTGAAGGTATGCTCGAAGAAATCGACTTCATGATTAAGAAACGTTTCCCTGATGGAAAAATACCAATTCCTAAATTCAAAATTCAATTTGCTCGAATGGGCGAACCTACATTAAATAGAAACGTTCTAGAGGTTCTAAGATCGCTTCCAGAAAAATATGAAGCTCCAGGATTAATGCCTTGTCTTAGCACCATTGCTCCAAACAATAGCGATGGTTTCCTTGATGAACTAATTGAAATTAAGAATCAACTTTATCCTAATGGTAATTTCCAACTACAATTCTCAATTCATTCTACAGATCAAGAAGAAAGAGAAAAATGGATGACTGCAGGTATCTGGGATCTCGGGGAAATTGCAAAATTTGGTGAAAAGTGGTACAAAAAAGGAGACAGGAAAATAACACTCAACTTTGCAGTGGCTGAAGATTCTAAGATTAATCCCGAAATAGTTGCTCATATTTTTAATCCAGAAAAGTATTGGATTAAGTTGACTCCAATTAACCCTACTAACAAAGCTATGGATAATAAGCTCCAGAGTGGGATTACTATGGAAAATACAGAAATCTTCCCATTAGTTAAAGAGTTTAAAAAACTAGGTTTTAGTGCTGCCATCAGTATTGGTGAATGGGAAGAGAATGATATTGGTACCAATTGTGGTCAATTTGCAACACAATACACTAATGGTAAAGTGAGTATAAGAGAATCATACAACACTACAGAATATACTCTCAATGATTAAAGAAAAAATAGAAATTAGTAAAAGAACTATTTTTGAACTAACCCAACTTTATCAAGAACATTAGCGTAAATAAATGCAGTTTCTTTCAGATATTCATATCGTCCAGAAGCTCCATGATGCCCAGCACCCATATTAGTTTTCAGTATCAAATCGTTATTATCCGTTTTAAGTACTCTGAGCTTAGCAACAAATTTGGCTGGTTCCCAAAAAGCCACACGAGGGTCATTCAATCCAGTAGTAACTAGAATATGTGGATAATCACGAGATTCTATCTGGTCATAGGGAGAATAAGATAACATATAGTCAAAAAACTCTTTCACTTTTGGATCACCCCATTCTTTCCACTCTTGAGAAGTTAGCGGGATACTGGCATCCAACATAGTATTAATAACATCTACAAAAGGTACTCGAGCAATAACAAAGTGGAACAGATCAGGGCGCATGGTTACACAAGCACCAACGAGCAAACCCCCCGCACTACCTCCAGCTATAACTAGTTGATTTTTGGTGGTTAGATTTTCTTTAATTAAATTTTCAGCTGTATCTATAAAATCGTAAAAAGTATTTTTCTTGTTAAGCATTTTCCCATCTTCATACCAAGGTCTACCTAGTTCTCCTCCCCCTCTGATGTGAGCTATTACATAAATTACTCCTCTTTCTGTTAAGCTAAGTATAGAGGATGAGAATTCTGGGTCCTCATTATGACCATAAGAACCGTAACCATAAAGGTAGGTTGGAGCTGGAGTATTGATGTCTTTGTGGTGAACTATAGAAATAGGAACCTGAGTACCATCTCTTGCAGTAATGAATTTTCTTTTAGTAACATATTCTTCTTTCTTATAGTTCTTTATTTCATCTTCTTTCTTCAATTCTATTTTTTTCGTCGAAACATGATAATCATAGGTTGACTTTGGAGTTATTAAGGAAGTATAACTTAGTCTTACGAAATCATTTGAGTATTCTTGATTATCTCCCCTCCAAACTGAATAAACAGATTCTGGAAATTCGATTGTATGATTCTCTTCATTATCCTTTTCATAGAAAATATCCACTTTTGGTAAACCTTCCTCGCGTTTATAGATTACTAGAAAATTTTTAAAAGCTTCAGTTTTCTGAATTCGTACATCTTCATTATGTTCCAGTATTTCTTCCCAATTATCTTTTGCAATGTTCTCAACAGGAGTTCGAACTAGCTTAAAATTAGTAGAATTATCAGAATTAGTAACAACATAGAAATAATCATCTTTGTACGAAACTGAATATTCATGCTTTTCCTCCCTAGGAAAGAAGATCTTGAAATCACCAAGAGGCATATTGAGATCTAGGAATCTTATTTCTGAGCTTAAAGTAGATTCAGAATTCATAAAAAGAAAACGATGATCTTTACTTTTCCAAAGATATACTACTCTTTCTGTATCTTTTTCCTCAAAAATAACAACATCTCGTTCTGATGGATTCCCTATTATATGTCTCTTAAGTGCATAAGGTCTCTGAGCTTCATCTCTTATATTATAGAAAATAATACTATCATCGCCCCACTCAAAATTCCAGCCAATATTTTCAATCCCAGGAGCATAGGTTTCACCAGTTTCTAAATCTTTGATATGTATGATGAATTTTTCATAACCTGTTGTGTCTACCGAATAAGCAAGGAGATTTTGATTTGGACTTATTTTAAATGATCTAAGCTTGTAGTACTCATAATCTTTGGCTAATTCATTTATATCAAGGAGTATTTCTTCTTCATTTTCTAAACTCAAATGCTTGCGACAATAGATTTTGTACTCCTTCCCTTTCTCATTTCTATCATAGTAATAATAGTCTTTGAATTTGTACGGAACACTTTCGTCATCTTCCTTAATCCTATTTTTCATCTCTTTGAACAGTTCATCAGTGAAAGTATCTAGATGCTTAGTTTTCTCTTTAGTATAATCATTTTCAGCTGTTAAATAATCTATAACTTCTTGATTTTCTTTAAATCTAAGCCAGAAATAATCATCGTCTATTTTCTGACCATGAATCTCGGTTATTTTCAGCTCTTTTTTAGCAACTGGGGGTTGAAGTGGATCACTCATAACCTAAATTAAACAGAATTCTATAAAAAAATTTACTAAAAGCAAAAGAGAATAATCAAAATACTGAGTTTTGTTTGATTATGTCCCACCATATACTAGCGATTTTGTATAGATAGTTCATTATAAGTATCGAATATAGACTATACTTATCGGAATACAGCGGCATTTAATCAATTAATGAGTGAATATATAGATAAATTGCGATAGTTATAATTGTAAAACAATTATTATTTAGATTTTTTAATGGAAAAATATATTTATGGTTAATTAAAAAACTTCTTGGCGTAGAGCATGAATGAACTAGTAATCGGACAACAAAAGCAAAAGAGAAATTACATACAAATGATGGTTAGCACAGCAATTTTAATTATATTAGGTGTAATTCTAACGATTATAGGAATAAGCAAGCATAACGAAAGTTTATATGTGGGTTCTGGAACACTCGCAGGGTTGAGTATTATGTTCTTTATTTTAATTCTTCTAGATATTAATGAAACATCTAGTAAAAAGTAAAAAGATAG
>JAGLXK010000482.1 GCA_023132955.1 Candidatus Heimdallarchaeota archaeon | reverse complement strand
TTATTTTTTCAAATAAAACTGAAGAAAAAGCAGTCATATGGGTTTTTATTGGCATCTAGAAATAAATAATGCTAAATTTCACCTTATCAGCAATGGACTTAATGAAGTACGATATATAAAAATTGTTAAGAATAGTCATTTTAATTTTAAACTATGGGACCACTAGGTGACCTGTACGAAAAATTTGTTAGAAACGTTTCTAATTTACCTGACATCAATTATTTCTATGGGAATGTACCTAAAACGATAGCTGATGCAATCAGCTTAGCCAAAGAATCATCTGAAATTAAGATCGATTCCAACAAAATAGATGAATTAAAGCGTATTCTTAAGAATTATCACAAAGATTTAGGTTTACTAACTGAGAAAGTTAGTCGCAATATAGATTTGATTCATCAAGGAATAGTTTTAGGAGGACAACAAGCTACTATCTTTGGAGGTTCAGGAATTATTGGAAATAAAATTGCTACAGTCACTACAATTTCAGACGTTAGTAAAGAAAAAGGTCATTATCTAGTTCCTATGTTTCTAGTAAATACTCATGATAGCATTCAACCAGAAATTTCAACTATTCATCTTCCCAATAATCAATCATCGATAAGTAAATCAATTTTCTTACCTAATGCAATAGATGGACTAGTTTCAAGCCAAATTTTAGCTAACCAGTATGAATGGATGGAAGAGAGTCTTTCAATAGTAAAGAACATATTCAATGAATTTAGAACATCAATAGAAAAAAACTCTCATGAAATATTCACAGAGAAAGTCGACCATATTCTCACTTTTATTAGAGAGACGTATAGGACTTCGAAAGACATAGGTGAGTGGATCACTCTATTATGGGGAATCCAAGCGAATATAATTAATGATTGGGGTGTCATTTTCTTTCCTTCCTCTCATCCTGAAATCAGGAAGTTAACAACAGATGGTTACAAACCTTTTCTTGAAAAAAGAATGGAATATATTAAGGAGTTCAATGAAGCATCAGAGAAAATAGAGGAATTAGGATATCAAACTACTACAGCAAAAAAGGCAGAAAC
>JAGLXK010000481.1 GCA_023132955.1 Candidatus Heimdallarchaeota archaeon | reverse complement strand
TATCAAGGAAAATCAATCTGTGGTTAGTCAGTAAGGCCTCTAATCCATATCGAACACTTTCAATTCTATCAGTTTTAGTATTTGTTACTTTCATCTCGACTATAGGAAGTTTTGGAATTTCTATTTCTTCTTCACCTTTTACGATAATAGAATCTTTCAATTCTTTGATATTTTTTACATATTGAACATCTGCAACTACTTTTACAGCTTCTTCTTCGCAAGTTAGTGAAGCTTGAGCTATCTTCCTTCTTAGATTTACGTTAGTAATTTTTGAAAGAGGCTCACTCGTAGAACTAAATTCTTGTAGAACCATTATTCTTCGTTGAATTGGATCAACTATCTCTTTGCTTTCTTCAACTTTTTTATCATGTTTTATTTCTTTAATTTCCTTCATTTATTCACCTTTTTTTCAGTTCAATGCATTTATAATGGAAAGATGCTAATTCAACATTTTAACTCCTTTTTGTCATCTTCCACTCAAGATTCCTAGCTCCACAGTTTGAACAAAAGCTTTCATTATTATTCAATTGAATTCCACAGTTAGTACAAAACTTAGATTGTACAGCAGCTGTTTGAGCAGTTCTAGTATAACTAGTTTGAACAGTATTTGATCTCCTTCGTAGAAATATGATACTTGCAGCAATTGTTCCAAGAAAAATCAAACTACCTATAGGTGCTAAAATGTACAAAAGAAGCTTAATATCTTTTGGTAAACCATTTTCATTAGTAGTTGGGTTTGTTGGCGTAGTGGGAGTTGTTGGAGGTTCATACGGATAGATAATAAAGAAATCTCCCCAATCTGTAAATAACTCTGGATCAATAGCTAGAGGTATATTTTCTCTACAGGACAGTTTCATTTGGAAATAATTTGTGCCCCAATTTGTGTTATATTGAATAGAAGTGTATTTTACTGATGAGCCACCAATTGATGAGATAGTATCAAGAGCAACATAATTCGAGTAGTAACCAGGAATTTGAAAATCTACTCGGATATCATGTATATCAACAGCTTCGAAATTTAAATCAAGAAGCTGAACAGTGATTGTTATAGAATGATAATCAGTATCTAAGGTTGTTGAAGAAATTGAAACAGAAAGCCTAATTTCTGTTCCTGTAACCCAAACAACATCAGCACTATAAGTGGTTGCAGAAACAGGTTTGATATATATAAGTGAACAAAGGAGTAATAAAACGATTATTTTCTTTTTCATTACAATTTCAATCTAGATGAAGTAAAGTCTTGTTTTAAATGAATTTTTTTTGTCCTAAATTTGTAAAAAACTGAAGAAAAAATACCTTTTGAGTACTCCTTAATTTCGTCTCTTCTTTTTTCTCTCATTTACCAAACTTGGTAGTCCACTATCCAATCATCTAATCTAAAAATTAATGTTTGATCAGAATAAC
>JAGLXK010000480.1 GCA_023132955.1 Candidatus Heimdallarchaeota archaeon | reverse complement strand
AGGAATAATCTTTTTATTGATCATGATTGCAGAACTAGCATATTTCTGCTCACTTCTCACAGTGTTTGTTGTTGTATCTCTAAGAAATTGTAATTCATCTATTCTAAAACTTAAATAATCAATATTGTTCGACAAAGAACCACCGTTTGATACTGTAAAAATTGTATATGTATAGCTCGGAGTGTGACATTGAAGCCAAACAGCAACATTTGTTTTTATAGCAGTTATATAAAATTCAAGATTCAAATATCCTAAAGCGTCTAGATATGAACTGCTAATACTATAAGAACCAGTTGTAAAAGATGTGTCTATACTGCTACTTCCCGTATCAGTTACTCTTCCTGCAACATCATAATATAAATCTCCTTCTCCTCCACAATATAGTTTAAAAAATCCATGTCCATCAATGGCCGTTAATGCTGTTTCAAATTCCCAAATCCAGTAATTAATGTAGTCATCATTTTCATAAGCATTAAAAGGGCTAGTAAAAGTAAATGTATACGGTTGACCTTGTGGATAAACGTCAGTAAGAATTGATGTATAGTCAAATAGTTGTGAATTAAACTCTATCTCCGTTTTTACGCTTTCTGACAAAAACCACTGATTAGGAGAATCTATGACTGATTGTTTAGTTTCAGGTACATTAACCAAATTATCTGCTGGTTTGTAAGATTCTATCAGTGAATCGGGTTGCGCTGCTACATCTAAGAAATTTGTTTCGTCTTCTATATCAGTTACAATATACATAAAAGAAACTGTGCTAAAAACTAAACTAACCATTAAAGCGATAACTAAAAGTCTGTTGACTTTTTCTTTTCTCATATTCTTCACCTGTAAAAAAAAGGAAAAAAAAGGATTAACGATTAAAGATTCTTCTTAAGAATCTCATTAGCCTTTTTCTGAAGAATATCAAACCTAGTAGCAGTATTAGTCCTGTCAACCCCAGTATAGCTATAAAGCCCATCATGACTTTTTTCACTCCATTCATTGAAGCGGCTACACCGATCTTCTTATCTAGAAATGTCGAACCGATGCCGTTGTAGTGGTATTGTTTTGCTCCTGAAGGAACAGTTTCCAGATTTGCCATGGCATTAAGAATGCTGACAAGTTTGCTCTTAGTAGTTGTCATGGTCCCGCCATCAGTGGAGGTATACGATTTCTCGAACTTCTTTTTGTGGAGATAGACTCTGTATCGTTTCAGTGTTGTAGCTACTGATTGTACGCTTATTTGACCATCTTCGTCAACTGAGTAAACCATGGTTGTTCCGGCTGGTGCGTCAAAAAACCAGATGACATCTTTGAGTGGTTCGGGTTCCATCGCAAAACCGACAGCAGTGGCGTTAACCACTCCATAAAAGGTTTCATCATCAGCTTCAGTTAATTCGCGACCATAGTCATTAATGCTTTTTCCATCTTCAGCTCGATAACCACTAGCTGCCCAAACGGGATCTCCGCTTTGATCAACATGTGTGAAATTGCTAGCTGTTGGATCGCTTGTAGCTGATAGGTCATCAGGACCTAAGGTATAAACAGTGCCGACGTTATCTTCGTGAGTTAAGAGTTCGTTAGTGTCGTAATTATAGAAGTTCTTAACGATTCTTTCAGCAAATTGCAGATATCCTGCATCATTCACATCGCCTTGTGCAACCAAATCACCTTTGATGAGATAATGGATCTCCAGGGTGAGTTTTTCTCTAGGTACTAAAAGTTTCCAATCCAGTTTCAAAGCTCCAGGAGGGAGAATTGCTATATGTCTTAATTTCCAAGCAGGTTCACCACTAACCGATAACGGCATTGTGCTATCTGATTGATTTACCCAGGTGTCGATCATAGGTACGTAAGCATTTTCTTCGAATAGATCAGGTGTGGACCACAAGCCCAAGCC
>JAGLXK010000048.1 GCA_023132955.1 Candidatus Heimdallarchaeota archaeon | reverse complement strand
TACCCAATAACCTTGTTTTTTGCTTTCTACAGCAATATTCATTTTCTTTGTTGTTTTTTTAGGCATTTTTCTTTTTCAACTTCCTTGTTGTTTGTTTCTCCAAAATTCATGTACAAATGGCATTCTCCAGCTAGTGCAATGATCTGCCATTCAGTTTTAGTAAATTTGTGAGCATAATTAGTTGTCATCAATTACTTTTTTCCTCCTCATGTTTTTGATTTATCGTCTTAACCCCAACTTCTTTATCTATGGGGGGCGTTTGGGGGGCGTTCAGGGGTGAGGGGTTGCGACGAGAACAAAGTTCTACAAGCGTACTAGAAAGCGTGTCTCTGGAAATTTCTTTCATTTCTGAACCCACACTAACAGGATATCCACTCAAAATGATTTCTTTGTCGTAAATTTCAACCAGATTAGTTTCTAAATCATAGTAAAGCAGATATGTTTCGAAGTTATTTTTTGCAAAAACTTGTGTAGTTTTGAAAGATTCAGCTTGATAAGTGTGCAATCCTTGACCACATTTGAGATTAATAATAATGTTTTCTCCTAACTTTAGATCATCTTCATAGGTCTTTCCAGAAATTTTGATTTGAGGTTTGCTTTCATGGGGAAGATCTAATTCTTTGCTACCACAAGCATTAATAACAAATTGTTCAAACATCTTCTCTCCACGAATATAAATGATATATCCCCAAACACCATGAACGACTTTTGTATCTCCAGGTCGTTGATCATCTTTGAAATAACCATGCTTTTGCCAATAATCAATAGTCATCTTATCGCCTGAAAGAGCATGTTTCATGCAATAGTTCTTGTCTTTAGAAGTGCCTAACAAATCTCTAGCTTTCTTCAGATAAGGTCTAATGTTTTGTAGAACGAGAACTTCCCAATACTTAGCAAACTCTTTGTAATCGAGTGAAGCTTTAAGCTCATCAGTAATCTTATCTTCCCAGTCAAATAGATCAATAGAATCAAAGGTATGAGGAAGATAAACAGGTTGTTGCTCTATATCTTCATCTATAGTTAAATCAAATAAAACTGGATCATCTACTTCAGGAAGATAGAAAACACTTAGTTTCTTATCGCTTTTTCTGACTAAAGACATGCCAAACCAAAAACCTAAATCTCTTTCGAGTTGCTTACTCTTACGCTTTCCTTTTGCAGTTTCAACTTTCTGAATTTGCTTATCTTTCTCATGCAAGAAATCTAAACCTTGACTAGAAAGCCATTTACTTTCTTTAATGCTATCAAAATCGTTCATCTCATCAGTTACAGAACCAAAAATAACCAAAGTTGTATCTCCACGAAGCAAAGGATCTATATCCCACCAGCGATGAGAACCAATATATTGTATTAATACACCTGCTTGATAACCAGTTTTTGTTTTACAGATATGCCTTCTTGCTTTGCTTCTAGCTTTTTCAGCTTTCTTTCTATCTTTCAAAACAGCCGTTCCATCTTCAACACCAACAAAAACATATTGCTTTCCTTCAGGAATTGAATCGTAAAGTGATTCTAGTTTGGTTTTACTTTTGCCACTCCAGAACAATTCTTCAGGATAGACGGATTTAAAATAATCACAAACAGCTTTTAATCTAGCTGATTTGCCTTTCTTTTCCAAAGCAACATCAAAGATATAAATAGCAGTCCAATGATTAGCATCTTCTGTTTTATGCTGGGTTTTATCTTTTCTTTCAACATAATCTTGACTAATGGTAATAGAATCTAACAATCTTAAAGTTCTTTTGTAGGCTTTTTCCTTATCTACACTAAGAAAAGGATTTTCATCTGAAGAAATTAGTTTTCGTGGAGATCCTAAACCCCAAGTCATTTTTATCCCTCTAGTTTTTTAAGTAGTTTTTTGAGATTCTTTCTTCCAATAAAGCCTGAAAATAGTTTCTTCTGACCTAGCTTTTTCTCCAATTCATCTATGTCGTTTGATAGATCAATTAGTAATTCATATCTCAGGTCTAATTCGTCTAATTGTTTCTTAAGGACCAAGTTGATTTTTCCTTTTAGTCCTTGTATCTTTGTATCAACTGCTTTGTCTATTTCATTAACTTTATTTGAAGTTTCATTAATTTTTTTAGCTGCTTCAAAAAACGTCTTTTCAATTTTTTCATTTAACTCTTTTATATACTGATCAATGCTTGATTGTGCTTCATTCAATTTGCTTATCACCTTCCTTTTTATTTCATAACTGATCCCTCTTTCAAGTGTTCGAAGGTAACTCTTCAAAGCTGTAAGAGAGATTGGACTAGAGTAATCTTTTTCTGTTTTTATTTCATATCCAGCAGGATATTTTGTTGGATTCAATACTATATCTACTGCTAAAAGTTCAAACTGATTCTCCCAAGAACTAGGTCGAATGTTATGAGAAGGAATGAAATCAATGTTGGGTTGAGCTATTTTTTTAAAACTTATTTTCTCTATCTTAGTAGCTGTTTGTAATAAAGCTTCAACGTTCTCATTGCCTTTTTGTGCCATGTGACCTATTCCTCCACGTAAAATGTATTTGTAAGTTAATCTGAACATAGCTGCCATAAACCAACAAATGTGTTCTGGACCAGCTATATATTTAATTTCAAGATATGCCCCCCACCATTTAGCAGTTAGTTGAATAGAATCGTAGTTGTACTTTCCCATCTGCATAGCTGAAATATATTCATCATGTAGAAAAGAAAGCCAATTAGTATACTCATTCGAGCTCTTCAATTGCGACAAGACGTGTCAACTCCTCTATTGTTAATGATCCTTTCTCTGATTCTCGTTGCACTAAATCAAGCATAGCTGTTTGTTGTTCAATTTTTTCAACTGTTTTATCATAAGGTTTGGTAGTTTCTTTGAGTATGTGTTTGAATCGTCTAAGCTCATCTGAATGGTGAGGAATCAGAACTTCAGCAATTTTTTCTAGATGATCTATATCCATCTCTTTAACTTCTCTTTTAAGCTGAAGAACCTGTGTTTTTAAGTCAGCAGTTCCAAGAATTTTATCATAAATTATGCCTTTTTCTGCTTCTCTATCAGAAGAACTAAAACCTTTGACAACTAAAGAATAATAGTCTCTAATGGGTTTTGTAACAAGTATTCTGTTGTTAATGAACTCCTTTTTAGTTTCTTTATCTGTAATAAGTAAAGAATCACCTCTCCAAGATAGAGGAAGAATGTCTACTTCTAAATAGGTTTCATCTTTTTTGCCCTTTTCTTTTGAAACTCGTTCAGTTCCATGTTCTTTAAAATATTGAACAGTTGTTTTATCTAAGTAGATGGGTTTTTTGAGTAATCCAAACATCTTACCTTCATGGAGAA
>JAGLXK010000479.1 GCA_023132955.1 Candidatus Heimdallarchaeota archaeon | reverse complement strand
CAGGTAAGGAATCATTTATCCTGTTAAATTCAGAGATTCGCATATAGAGCTCACCTCGAATTTCGACTCTTTCTTCAAATGGTATAGTTTTAGGAATCGCTTCTATTTTCAGCACATTTAAGGTTACATCGTCACCTAGAGTACCTGAACCTCTGGTAGCAGCTTGAATCAACTTAGAATCTTGGTAAATTATCTTCAGAGACAAACCATCTATTTTGTAACCCATCATTACTGGTCGATTTTCAGACCAAGAAATGATTTTATCTACAGTTTTGGCTTTTTGGCATGAAAGCATAGAGGGATCATGAGTAACATTACCTCCAGAAGGAGCACCAATAATGAACAAAACAGGATTCTCAGGATCGATATCTCGTAACCTATCTTCAAGGCTATCATATTCGTCATCAGAAATCTCTGGTTCATCATCGTAATATTTTCTTTTATGATACAGAATCAAGTTTTCTAGTTGTTTCCTTTCCTCATTCACCATTTGAATCACTAATCTCTCAAATTTTGATTTAACATATTAAATACTTGTTGGGGGGGCTTACATGAAACTAAAAAAAGTAAATCGAAGTAATATTGATTGAAAAACTAGAAATCTATCTACAAAGAAAAGTGTTGGGTCTATCAATCAAAATATTAGCCTTAGTTCAGCTTTTAAGTTTTGCATGTTCCCTCAAAGAAAATAGTTTCGAATTTCAATAACTTAACTACTATTATAATCAGATTTTAGCAGTTTTTTTGATACTTCTTTCAGTTTTTTATCATAATATTTTGAAGAAATTTCTGTTCTAGTAACCCTAGCATATTTCATTAAAACACCTATATTTAGTAATAAAGAAAAATCACTATCAGCTGTTTGATGTAATAAATCTAAAGATTTTTTGAAACTGTTATTAGCAAACTTGCTTTTCAAATCATCTCTAAGCTCCTTATGGATTGATACAGTTGTTCTTTTTTGAAAATATTCTATAATTACACTTAGAGCAACCATCAGATTGAAATTTCTATCTTGTTTTTGAACATCTTCTAAATTGTTCATTTTATTTTCATATCTCTCAAAAATCTCCTTTGCACGAATATTGAATTTTGATGCAAGTTGGGCGATGAATTCCTCATCTTCTCCTCTCTCATATGGGTCAATATTTTCTCTGACGATTGTTATTAGCTTACCTATAACAATTCCACTATTTTTAATCTTAATTTTCTTAGATGCTCTTCTATCTATAATGAAGTGAGGTTCCTCAAAAAATTGTTGGGACATGATGTAATTAACAGTATCATGATATTTCCAATCTTTGTTAGCCCCCCTATTTTGGTTTCCCATACTTGCCCCTTATAATGAGAATCCTCCCCTTTAAAAACTTTAGTTTGACTTGAAATAAATGTAGCTATTTGAGATTGATTGAGATAATTTCGTCTATTTCCTTTCTTTTTGCAGTATTCTTTCCGTCAAAAATATCTTTTGCTATTTTAGCTATTTTATTTTCTGTCTCTTGGTCAAAAACAGGAATTTTCACATTACTCATAATTCGCTGAGTGTATGAGATTCTATGGCCCCTCCTTGCACCAGCAGAGAGATAATATTCCCTAAAGAATTTACTATTAAGATAGCCTAACAGAAAGAAAGGATTCTTATGCTGTGGAACTAGTGTAAGTACATCACCAGATGGTAAATACGGTTCTTCAGCTAGACTAAATCTGTTCTCTGTGCTTCTATCTAAACTTGGAACAAAAAGTTTGGGTTGAGCATGAAAAGATTTCAATTTCTCATAATTCCTTAATGCTTGCCAATGAAACCATTTGTTACTAGCAGGGAAATACCTAACTGTCATGCTATCCTTATGCGAGATAAGTTTCTTATGAATAGTAGGATAGCTCTTCAGTTCTGCTTCAGAATTGATCCTTTTATCAATCAACAAATAATACTCAAAACCATCTGTCCAATATCCTTGACAATGTTTTGATTTGATAGCCTTTACTAAAAATTCCTTTTCTTCATCATTCAATAGAGATTTTTCTTCCTCATCTAGAATGAAAGCTTGTTCAAATCCTGAAACCAAACCAACTCCAATCCAACATACTTCTTTTAAAAGATAGAAGTCAGAGAAGGTCTTTTCAGGATAGGTTGTCCATACTTCGTTTTCATGAGTAAACATCTCTCTTTCGTAGTAAGTAAAAACCTCATTTTCTTTGCTCTTTGATAACGAATCAACTGCCTTTTTATGGATTGTATTTGGTTTGAAATTTCTTTCTTTTATCCTAAGTATTCTAATATTCCGTTGAGATTCTAAAGATTTCTTAACAAATTTAAAAATAAGAGTTTCAGGATTTTCATCTTCAAATAATCTAGTTTCATCCAAATCTATAATTATTTCCAGATAACCATTATCAATTATTTTCTCTCTAATCACCTTGGCATAAGTATTAAAGAAAAAACCATATGGGACAATGAAAATTAATTCGCCTCCTTCTTTCAACAATTCAATAGATTTCAATATGAATGCATAGTAAATATCTGACTCTTTATTTCCTACAATTCTTACAACTTTTGATCTACTAGATCTGGGAAGAGAATTATAATGAGTATAAGGAGGATTACCTATTATGAGATCATATTCCTTTAGATTTAGCCAATCCAAGTAATCATCATTGTAGAGTTTAACATTCGGGAACTTCTTCAAACAGAATTCATACAAGTTTTTACTAAGTTCAATTCCCTCAATATCTGTAAATCCTGCTTCTTGAAGACCTTTAAGGAAGATTCCCTTACCGCAGCCTGTATCTAGAATAGATATGTTCTTCTGAATTTTTTTATTTTCTGAAACAAGTGAAATCATCAATTTTGCTATATCCTTAGGTGTTTGAACAAAAGCTATGGAATCATTCATCTGCAGAGTTCACTCACTAGCTTGCTATTGCTTTACATTTAAAAATTCTTGGTAGAATTAAGTGAGATCTTAACCACTTGAAACTCAAATATCTATTTGTTCTAATAAATCTTCAATTTTGTTTGGCAAAGTAGAAACAAATTTTGTTACAACTGGGGGGATTTCTTTAATTCTGTTTGCTAATGACATCGACCACATTCTTATTTCTGAACTGACTTCTGAAGCAATTACAGCAAAAAACACAGGTAAAAGCAATGAAAATGACTGGTGCTGCTAATTTCCAGAGACATAATCTATCGTTGATTTGTTCTGTCACTTTGACAGAATCTCTTTTACTTTTTCAATTGAAATAGCTTCTTTCTTATTATTATCTCTACCAATTATAGTCGTTGCTTTTAGTAGGGAGTTGATTATAGCTTCTTCAGTTGTTTCTACTACGGCTCTTAGTAAATCTCTGAAAACCTTTATATCTTCATTTACTATTGTCATGCTCTTAGTCTTTTCTTTATTATCATGGTCGATTTTGTTTTCAGTTGAGAAAACAATTGCAATATCCCCAGAACCATGAGAACCATAACTACCAGTATTAGCAAGCCCTAAAGGAACCCTTTTAGCTAATCTTTTCAGTTGTCTAGCACTTAATGGGGCATTAGTAGCAATTACAATTATTATTGAACCATCATCCTTTTTTGATTCTTCTTCTTTCTCACTTTCCTCAATAAACTTGGTAAAATTATGACCTAAAATTGTCAAATCATTTTTTCTACCAAAATTAGATAATACAAGAGTTCCTAGAATATATTCTGTTTCTTCATCTTTAATAACTCTAGATGAACTTCCAATTCCTCCCTTAAATCCAAG
>JAGLXK010000478.1 GCA_023132955.1 Candidatus Heimdallarchaeota archaeon | reverse complement strand
GGTCTCTTAACAGATTCAGAAGGAGTGGTAACTAGTCATCTATCTGGTCTGTTGTACAGAAATGCAAGATTGATTGAAAAAGGAATTCAGCTAGTTTATGTTTTTGATGGAAAACCATCCCAACTAAAGAGAGAGGAAATTAAAAGAAGAGCTGCAGTAAAACAAAAAGCTAGAGAAGAACTTGAAGAAGCATTGGAAAGGGGTGATATGGAAAGAGCTCGTACAGTAGCCCAAAGAACTAGTAAACTTACAAAACCTATGGTTGAGGATAGTAAGAAGCTTCTATCCCTAATGGGAATTCCTGTAGTTGAATCACCTCAAGAAGGTGAGTCACAAGCTGCTTATTTAGTAAGAAAAAACAAAGTTTATGCTGTTGCATCTCAGGACTATGACAGTTTACTTTTCGGTTCTCCTATATTGATAAGAAACCTGACTTTATCTGGAAGAAGAAAACTTCCTCGATCTAATAGGTTCACTACCATAAATGTTGAACTCTACAATCAAAGAGATTTACTTCAAGCTCTTGAAATCACAAGAGAACAGCTTATTGATTTATCCATTTTAATTGGTACAGACTTCAATCCAGATGGTGTCAAAGGAGTTGGCCCCAAAACAGCTTACAAATATATTAAACAACATGGAAACTTAGAAACAGTTCTGGAAAATGAAACCAGAATAGAATTAGATGCTGATTATGAAGCAATAAGAGACATTTTTCTTAATCCTCCACTAGTTAAAGACGTTAACCTAAAATTCAAATCGATAGATGTTGAAGGAACAGTTGAGTTTCTATGTGAAGAGCGCGGATTTGCAAAAGAAAGAGTAATTAATACTCTCCAAAGAGCAAAGAAAGGGCAAGAAACTGCTTTGAAGCAGAAAAGTCTTGACGCATTTTTTGGTTGATGATTCAAATGTCTTCTAAATACACAATTTTTGTTAAACTTGGTTCTAACAAAGCCTTATCAAAATTGGAGTTATCTGTTTTGCTAAAAAAATTAGGTGTAGAAGATGTTGCTTTCACTGAATGGATGGATTATATTTTATTGAAGCTAAACAGAAATACTTTTACTAAATTCTTTAAAATTCTTGACTATACGGGGAGCATAATAAAAGCAGGATACCTGAATTCTGAAGTGAATATTGATAAGGAAGACATCTGGAAACTGAAACTAAAAGATCATTTGATTATGAACATAGAAAAATTTTCATTTGAGAAAAATAAATTATTAAAAATTGCTTTGGATATTCAAGCAAAAAATATCGAGTTACGTAATAGGATTATCAATTACATCAGAACAACTATCAAAAACTATTCAAAAGAAGTGAAGATTCAAACAAAGATTATTGGAATGAAAAAAACCTATTCAGAGTTAACACCTTTTCAGTTTTACAAGGAGAATTTTCCTAAGAGAGGATTGGAAGTAATAAGTTTCAGCGTAAAGTCCAAACTTATCTTTGGTATAACAAAATGGGTTACTAATCCTTTACTAGATATAAAACAAGATGAAAGGCGTCAAACAAGACTTTTTACTCATGGAACATCAATTAAACTAGCTCGAACGCTTGTCTTTCTCTCTGAGGTTTCTAATGATGGATTATTACTAGATCCCTTCTGTGGAACAGGTACTATACTTATTGAAGCACTTAAACAAAAAATGCAGACAATAGGGGTGGATAAAGATCCTAAATGCTTCAGAGCATCTAAGGATAATCTCAATGCTTTCAGTCTTCAATACCCTGCAAGAGCAAAAATGAAGGACAAATGGAAAGTTTATAGTCAAGATTCTAGAGATTTGGGGAAAATTTTGAAAGAGAAAAGTCTTGACGCTATTGTTACCGAACCATATCTTGGACCTTTCTTGAAGCAATTACCTTCAATTGAAGAAGCTAGAGAAACTATGAAAACTCTCGAAAAGTTATACATCAGAGTGCTGAGAGAAGGTTCCAATCTTCTAATGGATACTGGGAAAATTATATTCATACTTCCAGTGTATCACTACTCAGATAAACTTGAAGTGCATCCCGATATAGAAAGAATAGCTAGTCAGTGTTCCTTAATCAATCAAGAATCAAGTAAATTTTTCCATGTTTCTCTCCCTTTACAAATAGGAAGAAAACACAATATCATTAATAGATATCTAACTATTTTCACAAAACAGTTGAACGAAACAAGATGAAATCCTCATATTCTATTTTGTTATTTTAGTCTTCTCCAACAGCCAAAAAGTGCATGTCTTTGGTCATTGATTGAATTCTACGTTTAGTTTTTGATATCCAACCAACATGGATCAAGCCTTGATTTTCGAGTGTCATTAAAGCTTTATTGAGTTCACTATCTGAAAAGTCTCCATACATATCTTTTAATGAATTTTCTAAATCGTTTTCTATAATTACTCCTCCTCTTTTCTCAAGGACTGCTAAAATACACGATTTAAGTGGTGTAACCTTCCACATGTCGTTTTTGTTCATGAAATATATTTTCATGTATCTGTTTAAATGCCTTGTGATTGAGAAAAAAACTGTTCTTAGTATTCCCTTTTATTATTGGGGAAATTTTTTGTAATCCTAAAAAAAGACTTCACGTAAAGCAAAATTTTTAATAGGTGTAATTTTTGACCTCTTCAAGTCATCATGAATGCAAGAAATAGGATATACCTGATATTCTTTTTGGCTATAGGAATTATTTTATTTATTATTGCTATAGTCCAAGGTCAAATTTTGAGGTACGAAGCAATCAGTTCATTTACTGATTTTGTAATGAAAGATTTCTTGAGTGCATATGTAACTGGTTTTCCAAATCCAATAACAGGATAGGATAAGTGATTAGAAATGGCTACAAAGCAAATAAAACCAATACTTTCGACCATATTTAGGCCTATTCAAGATCATAGAATTAGGGTTATTAGAACAATTGTACAGATTATAATGTTTGGACTTCTTAATGGTTTAATCTTCGGAATAGGAAGACTTCCAATCCTCCTTCCAATAGCTTATCCAACTGGTGGTCCTTTCTCCACAGTTTGGAATGCCTTTGAAGCACTACAATATCTTCTTACAGCATGGGTATTCCCATATCTAGCACTTTCTGTATTCTTACTATTTGGATCAATTTTTGGAAAAACTACCTGTGGGTGGGTTTGTCCATTTGGTTTCTTTCAAGATTTATTTAGACTGATTCCTATTAAGAAAAAGCGCGTATCCCGTCCAACTAACAAGAATTTAAGTAAAATTGGAACAACAATTCTTGTTTTTATCTTAATAATGTCTTTCGTAATCGGTATCACATTCAATAATAGCGGTGTAAAGACAACATTTGGAGCGGGTAAGGATATGCCTTTTAGCACCATCGATCCTTCCTCAACACTTTTTGCAACTCTGTATTATTACCTATATTGGGGGATGCAAAATGCTTCTTTTGGAGCAGAAATAGGTCAATGGAAATTCTTATTCTTCTTACGTATAATTATTTTCATTATTGTGCTTGGATTAATCACAGTATATCCAAGAGCTTATTGTAGATGGCTATGTCCAACAGGTGTGCTTCTAGGACTTTTCAGTCGATTTAGTATATTTGGTCTGAGAATAAACAAGAACAGGTGTATAAGTGGTTGTGATAGTTGTGAAAAAGCATGTCCAATTCAAGTCCCTATCCTGACGTATGATAAAGATGTTACGGATAAGATGTGCATCAATTGTGGTGAGTGTATTGATGCATGTAAAGAAGGGGCATTAAAACTAACATTTAGAATCTAGTTTTAACCATCAAGCCTCCTTTTTTATCTATTTTTGCTTGATTTTTGTTTCATTAAAAGATTCTATGGTTATATATAGTTAATTAACTATATTTTATTGCTAACTAGGAAGAAAACAAACCATTATATAGTTACAATCTAACCAAAAAATAGATTATAATATAATCCACAGTCTGAGGAATTATCGATGGTTGAAAAAGAAATTACCCTTAGGGTGGCTGAAGCTAAACAAAGAGATGTTGGACGAGGGAAGGTTAGATTAGACAGCATGGCTATGTCCAAAATTGGTGTTTCCACAGGAGATATTGTAGAAATAGTCGGAAAACGTTCAACAACTGCTGTAGCGTGGCCTTCATATCCTGAAGATCTCAAAAAAGAGATAATTAGATGTGATGGTGTTATTCGTAGAAATGCAGGAGTTTCTCTTGGTGATAAAGTAGTCGTCAAGAAAGCAAAAGTTAGTGTTGCTAGACAAGTAACTCTTGCTCCTGAACAAATGTCAGTTAATATTGATTTTAGCTTCGAAAATTTTGTTAAAAGAAAATTGTTAGGTCAACCATTATCAAGAAAAGATACTGTACTAATTCCAATCCTCGGAAGAGCAATACCTTTTAACGTAGTTAGTACTGTACCTTCCGGAATAGTTGTAGTAACAGAAGGTACTCAACTCAAAGTAGCTGAAAAACCATTAGTTGAAGGCGCAAAAACTGCCCCAAGTATTTCTTATGAAGACATAGGGGGGCTTCATCAAGAAATTCAAAAAATACGTGAAATGGTAGAGCTTCCACTTAAATTTCCTCAATTATTCGAAAAACTAGGAATTGATCCCCCCAAAGGTGTGTTGCTGCACGGACCTCCTGGTTGTGGAAAAACATTGATCGCAAGAGCAGTAGCTAACGAATCAGAAGCTCATTTTATTGTGATAAATGGTCCAGAGATTATGTCCAAATTCTATGGTGAATCAGAACAGCGTCTGAGAAGTATTTTCAAAGATGCGGAAGATAATTCACCAAGTATAGTTTTCATAGATGAGTTAGATGCTATTGCACCAAAACGAGAAGATGTTACTGGTGAAGTTGAACGACGAGTAGTTGCTCAATTGCTAGCTCTAATGGATGGGCTCATTGCTCGAGGACAAGTTATTGTGATAGGGGCTACTAATCGACCAAACGCGGTTGATCCTGCACTGAGAAGACCTGGAAGATTTGATAGAGAAATAGAAATCCATGTTCCTGATAGAGATAGTAGAGAAGAGATTTTACTCATCCATACAAGAGGTATGCCTCTCGCACAAGATGTTGAATTAAAAAAACTTTCTGATGTAACTCACGGTTACGTTGGAGCTGATTTGGAAGCTTTAAGCAGAGAAGCCGCTATGAAGACTCTAAGAAGAGTTCTACCATCGGTTAATCTTGAAGAAGAAAGTATACCTTCAGAAGTCTTAGATCAACTTGAAGTAACACATGAAGATTTTGTTCTAGCTTTCAAAGAGATTACTCCAACAGCTATAAGAGAAGTTTTCGTTGAATCACCAAATGTTCCTTGGGAAGAAGTAGGTGGATTAAAACCGGCTATAGAAGAAATTAGAGAAGCAATTGAGTGGCCTTTGACAATACCCGATTCTTTCAAGAGAATAGGTATCAAACCTCCTCGAGGCATATTACTTTATGGACCTCCTGGTTGTGGTAAAACACTACTAGCAAAAGCTATAGCAACAGAATCTGAAGCAAACTTCATCTCTGTTAAAGGACCCGAAATACTATCAAAATGGGTAGGAGAAAGTGAAAAAGCTATAAGAGAAGTGTTCAGAAAAGCTCGATTAGCTGCACCCTCAATAGTCTTTTTTGATGAAATTGACTCACTCACTCCAATACGTGGAATGTCTTCTGATAGCAATGTAACTGAGCGTGTCATCAGTCAACTTCTGACTGAATTAGATGGATTAGTGGAGCTGAAGGATATTGTAGTTATAGCAGCTACAAACAGACCAGATATCGTAGATCCAGCTCTAGTTCGTCCTGGACGTTTTGATAGGCTGATTTATATAAATCCTCCAAATCAGAAAGGAAGATTGGAAATATTCAAAGTTTATACAAAGAATATGCCACTAGATTCTACAGTGTCACTTAAGGAATTGGCATCTTCTACAGAAGGTTTTGTAGGCGGTGATATTGAGGCCTTGTGCAGAGAAGCAGGAATGTTAGCTTTAAGGGAATCATTTGATATTAAGGTCGTTACAATGGATCACTTCAATGCAGCTCTTGACAAAATACATCCAACCTGTACTCCAGATGTCCTCAAATATTATGACAAAATTGAAGAGAAGTTTAAGAGACCAACTCAAATAACTAGCCCAAAAATAGGTTATACATAAAACATTCTTCTTTTTTTAAACTCTTTTTAATTATATTTTCTTTTCTTTGACTAGCTATGATATTAAACAAATTTTTAAGTATAAATATGCAATGTTGAATATTAAAGGGTTGTTTGCAAATTGATGGGGTTCTATATTATTAACAAAGAAGAGCTGGAAATCTTATTCTGTAGACCGCTTTCTGTCAAAGCAGACGAAACAGAAGTTGATTCTATAGTTAAAACATTATTGGATTTCTACATGAAATCTAAAGAACAACCATTATTAGGAGAATTACAAGTACTCCAATTTGCCAAATCCAAAGTAGTTTTCATGTGTAAATACTCATTCTTATTTATTCTCCTCAGTCCTCCAAATTATTCGACTGAAATGATTTCATCACAATTGTTCTTCTTTATGAAATTATTCTTAAACGCTTTCGAAATAAAAGA
>JAGLXK010000477.1 GCA_023132955.1 Candidatus Heimdallarchaeota archaeon | reverse complement strand
GAGTAACTTTTTGCTCAATATCTTTTACAACTTTGGTATCTTTTCTAACGGTTTCGGTTTTTGCAGTTTTAGCTGGGGTTACCTTTTTAGTTGTAGTTTTTGGTTTCTTCACTTCAGGTTCTCTTTTGTACAATGAAAACTTCTTTAGTCTCTTTTTCTGAGGTTTTGATTTATCAAGAAACTCTTTAACTGTAATATCAGCATCTCTCCCAGTTAAGAAAATTGCTTTTTCTAATGGAACAGCTTCTTTCAAGGATTTCTTAGTTTCCGCTTCATTGAGATCCTCGACTTCCTTTCCTTTTGGAGCTCGAGCTACAAATTCAACGTGGGACACTTGGAGTAATTCTTTTAGAATTAAATCACCGCCTCTGTCACCATCTAGAAAAGCAGTAACTGTTTTTTTTGCAATTAAATCAATTAATTGAGAGGGTATACTTGTCCCATTAACTGCTACTGTGTTGTCAACACCAAATTTCAGAAGATTGATAACATCGGCTCTACCTTCAACAAGAATTGTTTTTTTCTGTTTTTTAAATCCAGGTCCAGCAGAAAACCCTTCATCTCCAAGACTAACAACTTGGCTTGATTTAGAAGGTTTTTTGACTTCCATACTAATTGATGATGAAAAAGGACTAACATTTTGATCCCATTCACGAATGATTTCAGAAGCACGATCAACAATAGTTTGACGCTTACTGACTCTTACATCAACGATTTCCTCTAGTTTTACACTGCAGCTGCAAGGTCCTACTCTATCAACAGTTTCGAGAGTAGCTGCTAATATTGCGGTTTCCATGCGGGATAAGCTTGAAGGGATGATTATCCTCCCAGTAGTTTTTCCTTTTTTGCTACTAAGTTCAACATTAATTCTTCCAATTCTTCCAGTTTTTTGGAGTTCGCGAATATCGAGATTCTCACTCAAAAGCCCATCAGTTTGTCCATAAATCCCTCCAATTATGTCAGGCTTCTCAACGACTCCATCAATTTCAAAAGATGCTTTTATTTCATATTTTGTTGTTGAAGCATCTGTTTTTGCACCCATTTAATTTCACCTATTATTTTACTTTGTTGCATAGTTGCATAAGATTACAAGAAAAAAGATGGATTCTTATTGTCCCTTACCCTACTATCGTTGTATCTCAAACTCATCGAGAGCTTTTTTCCGACACATGTAATACACTTTTATGTGATAATGATATGACTTGGAAGTCATTTAATATATATGATCGTGATAGGATGTGTGAGTTTTAATCCATCCAAGTTTTCTTGCAAACTTGAACTCACATTATTATTGCAGGCGTATTTTTTACCTGTAATTTCTAAATGTTGAACTATTCGTTCTTCAGTTCAAGTAAACATAAAAGTGTTAGAATTAAAAAAGTTCCCATATAACACAAACCTTCTACATAGAACTTTCAGGAGTTAAATTATAAGCAAGGTTGTGGAGATATTTTTGCTTAAGTTTAAATAAGTTCAAATGTAGTCATATAGTGTAGAAAAATGAACTTGGGATCATATATTGGATTGGGAGTAGGATTTGGGTGCTTACTCATATTAGTTATTGTAATTATTTT
>JAGLXK010000476.1 GCA_023132955.1 Candidatus Heimdallarchaeota archaeon | reverse complement strand
ACACACTTCGAGAAGAACAAATGGTACTATATTCAATAACTACAGATTCAGATGTTAAAGATGCTTTGAAATACAATGTTGCTTACCTTACTGTTTTGATGTATCAATTGGATAATTCAGTTGCTATTCCATCTTATGTTAATACTCTAGTTTCTTCTGAACAGGACAAAATAGATCAAGGTGTAAGAGCTGTATCTCCAATTTTTGGTTATGAGGAAGATTATTCTCAGTATACACCTAGGGGACATTACACAAGAAATGAGCAATTTGAGCACTACTTCAAAGCAATGATGTATGCTGGAAGGATGGGGTTCATGCTTGATGATTTATCGCTAGATAACAGTATAGGGATCCATCAGACTAGGATGGCTTTAGCACTTGTTTATTCATTCTCAGCAGAAATAAGTGGTGAAACAATCTGGAATTATTGGGATAATATTTGTAGAACAACCAATTTTCTTGTTGGTGGAAGTGATGACCTTACCCCTGTTGATTATTTCACAATTTGGAATCAAGCAGGAAGTATTAGCTTTGATGATTTGAATAATGATACCTTTATAGAAGAAATAATAGTAAGTCTAAAAGAGTTGAGAGCTCCTAAGATAAATTCTCGATATACTGAAACATTCGAAGGAGTTGAAAGCATATTAAAAAGCTTCAGACTCTTTGGACAAAGCTATACTCCTGATGCTTATATCTTTCAAGAATTAGTATTTGATAACTTACCTGACCGCTATATCCCAAAAGCTCTAGATATTTTCTCTGTTTTTGGAAGTGAGAGAGCTGAATTTCATCTTGATTCTGAAAAAGCATATACAGGGTATGAAGAGAAAATAATTGAACTAAGAGACGAATTTGGTAATCTCAGTATTTCTGATTGGACACAAAACATCTACTGGCAGTGGCTTTATTCTATCTTACCACTATTGGAAGAAAAAGAAGCAGGTTATCCAGGTTATATGCAATCCGATACTTGGACAGATAAATCTCTTGTTACATCTTTAGGTAGTTGGGTTGAACTCAAGCATGACACCATACTTTATGCAAAGCAATCATATACTGTGCTTGGTATAGGTGATCAAGTAGTTCATTATGT
>JAGLXK010000475.1 GCA_023132955.1 Candidatus Heimdallarchaeota archaeon | reverse complement strand
AGTTTTGAGGTTGGTTTTAATAGCAGTATGAAGAAAAATCTCTATATATCTCCAACAAAGGATGGAATAAAAACAAAATTCAATCAAAGAAAAACCAAATTTTTTTATTTACTATTCTTTTCTTTATTGAGCATAAGTATGATTTTATCGCTAAGTTATGTTCAAGCTGATGATGACAATGGCTACAATGATGGTATTGGCTTAATAGGTGATGATTTAGCTAAAGATATAGGCGCAATTGCAATTGGACTTTTTGCTGCAGGTATGATCAACGTTATCGTACTTTTTGTATATAAGTTTACAAGGAAATTTCTAAACGATGAGGAAAAAACTGGAAAAATCAAAAATGTTACGCAAAAAGTTTATTTGAAAACGAGAAAACCTCTAAACTACCTCCATTATTTGCTAACTCTTGCTGCTACAACAATAATTATCCTTCATGGGATAGAATTTATTAAAAAAGAGCAAGAAGTGGGCATTTTTGGTTGGGTTGCAGTAGCGATTTTTCTATTTTACATTCTGACTGGAGCTATCATCAAGCTAAAGATAAAACCGCTCTGGAAATCAAAAAGAGGTCATAAAATACTAAATAAGCTCCATCGCAGTCTGCTAATTTTTCTAGCTGTGATTGCTGTTCACATAGTTCATGTTTTACTTACAGATTAGGTTAAAAAACAGTTAACTTAACCATTTTATTATTTAAAACAATTCTTAGCTAAGGTAAAAATTTATATGCATTAAAACATTAATCTGTGTTATGTCAGAAACGACAACAACAGTTACAACAGCAAAAAAACCTAGCAAATCAAATTGGAAATTTGCAGGTTACTGGAATGCTTTGATAGGAGGTTTTGTACTTCTAGTTTCGGGATTCCTTACCTTTTTCACGTATCTTGCACCAGGATTATATTTTATTGGTAGCGCGTCCTTTTTCACATTGGCATATATTCCATGGTTAACTGGTTTAATCCAAATGTTGCTAGGATTCTTAGTACTATTTTTAATCTGGGAATGGTTACAAGATACTCTCAAAACAGGACCTTTAGTTAAAGATGTAATGTGGTTAGGTGTAATTCTAATACTTATAGGCTTGATTACTGGAGGTTTAGGAGGAGTTCTTGTTCTAGTTGGTGGAATCTACTATCTAATAAGCATTAAGAAATGAAATAAAACTTTTTTCTTTTTTTTTCTTTTGTTTGATCGCTTGGACTACAGCCGTTTTAATTCGAACATTCAAGAAACCAAAAACATGATTGTTTAAAGATATAAATGTGTGCACAATAAAACACAAAAACAATATTATAATCTTTGAGAGATATCTATAATGGAGAAGATGATTTCAAAGAAGATAATAGTGTCTTTCTTAGTATTATCAGTCGTTGCTACTGGAGTAACAGTTCCAATACTTTACAGGCCAAATTTTAGTTATAACATTGCAATTGATTTACTACGTGAAGCTTCAGAAAGAATCATCATTAACAATATGAGTATAACAGTAGATGCTTTCCTTTGGCGAGATTTTATGCCAGTTGTTGAAGAAGGGGGGACGGGGATATATGCGGCAATAACGATAATTGCAACGAATGTCTCTATATTTCCCGATTATCTTGATTCTGATAGAATGTGGGTTATTTACTGGGGAGCTGAAATCTGGATTCCTGAAGAATCACCTCCAACAGAGATCTGGTTTACTAAACTAGAAGACATGGGAATTGAACAAAACACTTTGAAAAAAAGAGCTAGTGATGGTCCAAAATGGGATGTTGGAATAGTTTTGCATATAGTTCTTGAATTAGTGAGATCAAACGGGGAAAAGTATTTTCTACAATCACACTGTGTGTTAGAAAGTACCTACTGAGATGAAGTGTGATTACCTAATTTCATTGAGCTTTCTTTTCTTTGTTATTTTTCCAATTTAGAAAATCATCGGTGAACTCCCCTTGTTTAAATGGGTTCTTCTTTGTTTTTGCTATATATTCTGCAATCATATCTTCTAAATGTTCGTCGCCTTGTTGAAGTAAATCTAAAATTTTGCTTGTAAAGCTCTTATTCATTTCAGAGTGGTTTCTAATAATCTCTTTTAAAACTAGTCTATATCGTAGAAGAAACAACTGAAGTAATCAAAGTCTGATTTTGAGACACTTTTTTATACACATAGATTAACAAAATTATCGAAGACGATGAATAAGGATAAAGTTTGTTCTGCAATAGATAAAATGAAAGAGAAGCTATTTAGTGTAAGCAAAGAAATTTGGGAGAATCCTGAGCTCAATTTCAAGGAATTTAAAGCTTCTAAACTACTTTCTGATCATTTAATTGAAGCAGGATTTGATGTAGAATATGGTATCGCGTCTCTTGAAACAGCTATAAGAGCTGTACATCCTGAAGTTAACGATGGTCCAACAGTTGCTATTATAGCAGAATATGATGCTCTTCCTGAAATGGGACATGGATGTGGTCACAATTTAATCGCAACAGCTGCTCTAGGAGCTAGTTTAGCACTAGGAAAATTCAAAAAGCATTTACCCGGTAAGCTCATTTTTATGGGAACACCAGCTGAAGAAGGAGGAGGGGGGAAAATCTATATGATAAGGCATGGTTTGTTTGAGGATGTTGATGCAGCTATGATGTTTCATCCTTCTGCTATCAGAAATATTGTGGGACGAGGAGGATTAGCTGTAACTGAAGTAAAAATTGAGTTTAAAGGTAGAACAGCTCATGCTTCTTCACAACCTGAAAAAGGTATTAACGCCTTAGACGGAATCATACAAACTTTCAATGGTATTAGTGCTTTACGACAACATATATCCAGTGATGCTAGAATTCATGGTATCATCACACATGGAGGTGTGAAACCAAACATAGTTCCAGATTATGCAGCTGCTGAGTTCTATATTCGTGCGCTGAAGGATAGTTACTGCAAAGAATTAGTTAAGAAGGTAGAAAATATTGCCAAAGGTGCAGCTTTAATCACAGGAGCAGAAATGACTTTTCAAATAGTTGGAAATCCATATAGATCACGTAAAGTCAACAAAGTCCTAGGTCAAGCTTGGGTAGAAAATCTCAAATCACTAGGATTACCAATTCACGAATCACCTAAAGGAAGTGGATTAGGTTCAAGCGATATTGGAAACGTAAGTCATGAAGTTCCAACAATTCACCCATATATTGGAATAAGTGAAAAAGAAATTAACGCCCATTCAACAGATTTTGCTAAAGCAGCTATTTCAGATTATGGTCAAAATCAAATGATATTTGCAGCTAAAGCTTTAGCTATGACTGCTATTGATGTCTTAACTAATCCTGAATTGGTTTCAAAAATGAGAGAAGAATTCAAGCAAGAAGAATAACTTTTCTTCTCTATTAACTAAAGCGTTTTAGTGTTTTCGTGGTGGATTCGTTAATATAAAGTAATTTTATTTTCGAAGAATAGAGATGACTTTAGTTGTTTTTTTTACATAATAGAGAGCTTCTGTTAATTTAAGCCTTTAAATCACATTTATGTTTCAATTTTACTATTCGAATTCTGAATTCGAAACCAGTTTTAAATGTATGAATAGGAAGAGCAGATATACTATTGGCGAGCATAAAGGATAGCTTCCTTCTATTACTAATTATCATATATATCTAAAGTACCCCATAAAAATACAAAAAACTTAAGAAGAATCATTTTCTTTAGCTACTATGGCAACACAACAAAAAGCTGTTTGGATTTCAACCACAAATGAGATACCAGGACATAAAGTCGCACGTTATGTAGGAATAGCCTTTGGTGCTACTGTAAGATCCAGAGGTGTAGGTGGAGATTTTTGTGCCGGTTGTCAATCTACATGTGGTGGAGAAGTAACAGCATATACCGAAATGGCAATAGATGCAAGGAATCAAGCTCTTCAACGAATGGTACAACATGCAACCAGTATGGGTGCAAATGCAGTTATTGGGATAAGAATTGATTCAGATCAAATAGGTCAAGGAGCCAATAATGCAACAATTGCTTACGGAACAGCAGTAATCGTAGAATAGAAAGATAAGATCAATGAAATTCCTTAAGCGTTTGAAACTAAATATATTCAAACTAAAACTCACGTGGAGATTCAAGTTTGCGCATCATCCATTATGTCGGAATTACAGCGATCAAGTATTTAAAATAGGGAATATTTACTTGTGCCAAGGTTGTACTCTAATTTATTCAGGATTAGTGATCGGTCTTTTAACTGGCATTATTTCTAATCCTTCATTTAGTTTTCAAATATGGGCGATTATTGGAGTATCTCTTATGGTACCAACTTTTGTAGTTCAAGTAGTCAAATTGCCTCGTATGTTTAAGCGAATAGCAAGGTTTCTTAATGGATTCGATTTAGGAGCAATCTTTTTTTCAATATTTATTCTGCCTAAATGGAGTCATAGAATTATAATGATGGTCTCAATATTAGTTACATATCTAACATTTAGAATAATTCACAAACATAAACGCAAGGAAAGAGATCTTTGTGAAAGTTGTAGTGAGCTAAAGACAGGAAAAATATGCTCAGGATATAAACTAAGAGCAGAAAAAGAGCTTGAGTATTCCAAATATGCCGAACAAATACTAGCTGAAGAACTTCAGCAATTAATACAAGGAAAGGTTAAACCATTAGTATAAATATGGAGTAGTTTTGTCGAAAGTTTTGTTCGGCAGTGAAATTATTAGAGAATGAGAAGTGAAAATGAAATTAACGCCCATTTAATAGATTTTGCAAAAGTAGCTATTTCAGATTATGGTCAAAATCAAATGATATTTGCAGCTAAAGCTTTAGCTATGACTGCTATTAATGTCTTAACTAATCCTGAATTGGTTTCAAAAATGAGAGAAGAATTCAAGCAAGAAGAATAACTTTTCTTTTCTATTAACCATGGCGTTTGCGTTAATTGCAAACGTTTATATATCCCTTGTGTTAAAGTCAGTTAGTGTTTGCATATTTTGCAAGGGCAAGTGATTAAATGACTGAAAAAAATGAAGAAATTGTAATCAGCTTACGAAATTTAACCAAAAAATTTGGTGATTTTACAGCTGTATCCAACTTCTCGTTAGATGTAAAAAGAGGGGAAATCATAAGTTTACTCGGTCCAAATGGCGCCGGGAAGACCACAAATATGAAAATGATTTCAAGACTTTTACTTCCAACTGAAGGAGAAGTTTGGATAAGAGAAAATGGTGACTTACAACGTTTAACAGCTCAAAATAAAGATGCATTATTAGATCAAATTGGGTTCTTAATTGAAAACCCAACATTCTATGATCATATGACTCCTAAACAGATTTTAAGTTACTTTGCTAAATTAAAGGGATATCCCAAAAAGAAGATACCAGAAAGGATAGAAGAAGTTCTTTCCTGGGTTAAGTTATCAGAGTGGATTGATAAGAAGATAGGTACTTTTTCAAAAGGTATGAAACAGAAACTAGGTATTGTTTCAGCTATATTACATGATCCACAAATATTGGTGCTTGATGAACCTCAGACTGGTTTGGATCCTAAAGCAAGAAGAGAAATAAGAAAGTTATTAGTGAATTTGAAACATAAGGGAAAAACAATATTCCTTAGCAGTCATTTATTGTACGAAGTAAGTGAAATTTCAGATCGTATTGCAATAATCAATAATGGAAAACTAATAGCCTATGATACTATAGAAAATCTCGAAACAATCACTCAAGACAGTATTTTAAAAATAGAATTACTCAAACTTCCTGAGGACACAGGTCAGAAACGAGCCCAATTGGAATCATTAATCAAACCTATAACAGGGTCAAAGAATGGTTCAGGAACCGTTTTATTCAATCCAGATAATAAGATATTTGAGGTACGTTTTGATGGAAGTTTAGAAAAACAGCATGAAATCCTCAAAAAGTTAACAAAGGAGAATATTGATGTTGTTGACTTTTCTGTTCCAAGAACTAACTCACTTGAAGATCTGTATATTAGTTTAGTCTCGGGAGTAACGAATTTAACTCTAGAAAATCAAGGAGGGGCAAGTTAAATGGAAACTCATGAAGGAGTATTTAAGTCAAGATTTGAAAATATTCCATTTGGAGTAAAACGTAGTTTTCAACAAGTAAATTCAACCATAACCTTTGAATTTAGAAGAAATGTTAAGAATATCTTTATTTCAATTGGAATAGCTATTGGAGTGTTTCTTTTATCATTTATAGTTAATTTGATTAGTGAATCTAGAGGTGTTGAAAGTCCAACTACAGCATCTGGGTATGCAGCATCCTATCTAAGCTTAGTTGGTTTTTTCATATTGATTATTGCAGTGTTGTATGGAGGAACAATAATAGCTTTAGATTATGATAAACAGACAGGAAACTTACTGTTCCCTAAAATTACTAAAGGTAGATTGTTTATAGGTAGAATAATAGCTAGATATTTGCTTTCTGCATTTGCAGTTACAGTGTTTTACATAGTAACAGCAATAACTACAGTGATTAAATACAAAATTCTACCTGTTGAGATTTGGGCGTCTTGGGGATGGGCTTTATTCTATACATTCTTAGTTCTCTCAATGGTTACATTTTTCAGTAGTTTTCTGAAAAAATCTTCAACAACAATAGTGATCAGTTTACTAATGGTGTTGCTTGTATTTAATATGGGAACCATGATCCTAAGAGTAACAGGCATAGAGATTGAACCATTATTCTTCTTAACATATTATGGTAACATAATATCAGCTAGCTTAGACATGCCAGTAGACAGATTCGGAGAAGTACCTCTAGGACCAGGTCCTGATTCACCTACAGGTTTTCAATGGCTCACACCAAGTGCAACTGGTGCAGCTGCAGGGATGTTGATATATTCAACTGTGTTTCTAGTTGCTGCTTATTTTCTATTCCGTAGAAGACAGCAAAAGTAAGGAGACAAACAAATGAGAGTAAAGAAACCATCTGAAATATTTTCGCCCCACACTGAAGTCATAGTAGATGGTTTATACTCTCTCTTTATTAGTTTTTGTTCTACAAACAGAAGAATAAACTATTCACAAAATATAAATATAAACCTAGTTTGTTGATATATTATGGAAAATTCTGAAACAAAAAACGATTTCAAGATAAGTTGGCAGATGTTCAAAACAAATTATAAAGCTTTTATTGCTACTGAAATATTTGCCATATTGGCATTTCTAGTGATAAACGGGATAATTTTGGGGATAATTGTATCAATATTTGCTATATCTCCAAATCTTACACCATCAGATTTAATTCCTAGTGCTTCTAGTGATTTTAAGTTAACTTTTAGAGTCTGGGGATTTCTCGCAGCTTTATCTTATCTTATAATATCAGGATTTCTTTTTTGTCAATTTGGTTTAGCTTACGATATTTTCTCTTCAGGAGATATGTTTACAGAATTCAAGAAAGCTTTTGTCTATTTTAAGACAAACTGGTGGAAGTATATTTTACTAACCTTTGTTACAGGATTTGGATTCTTTGCTCCTGACAAACGAATGTCTAAACATGATCCAACTCCTATAGAAGCTAATTATGAGATATTCTTTGTCGTTTCAACTATTCTTCGTTTTGTTGCATTGTTCTTTATTGTAATTGTATTTAATAGTACTTTGCCTAGTGTAACCGCTCAAAGAAGTTTAAAGAATGGTTTTATTGAATCGTTCAGAATTGTAAGAAAGAACTTTAAACGATTGTTTAAGACATGGGGATTATATTTTCTGTTATTTTCAGTACCAGTATTGGTAGTTACGTTAACACTAGTTCTATTGTTGCCTACAATACAAGGAACGGTAGTGTTACCAATTTTAATCGCCATTCTAGCCATAGTATATATTTACAGATTATTTATAGGATTTCCAATGATGGCTTTAATTTCTACAAGAATCTA
>JAGLXK010000474.1 GCA_023132955.1 Candidatus Heimdallarchaeota archaeon | reverse complement strand
CTGGTGGATTAGTATACTCATGACTATCCTAATAGCTGTCCCAATGTCACTAGTTATGAAAGATATCTGTCATGTAGTCATGTTAAATGAACAACGAATCACCTTGAACGTATGCGTTAGACCAGATATTACTGGAGCTTTTATAGGAAAATACAACTGAACTACTGATGACACAAGTACTGCGAGTGGAATGTATAGAAGTGTCCTATCATCCAGCGTTGAGCAAGCTTTGTCATCAAGTAAAGAATCTCTATAATCGAGCAAACTTCCTCATCAAAACCTCGCTTAATAAGCAGAACAAGCTCCTGTATTATTATGACCTCAATACCCTCCTTAAAGAAGAAGAGTGTTATAAAGTGCTACCAGCTCATACAGCTCAACACACCCTTAAACTCATATCTAGAAACTGGAAGGCTTATTTTCAAGCAATAAAGGAGTGGAAAATTAATCCTACAGCATTTTTTGCTATACCTCATCCTCCTAATTACAAACCTAAAGATGGAGAGGTAGTGGCAATATTCACCAATCAGCAAGCAAGGATTAAGAATGGATGGTTAGTGTTACCCAGGAAAGTAGGATTCTATTACAAGACAAGATTAGCAGCACTAACCAAATTGAGAGAAGTTAGAATCATTCCCAGAAGAGTAGGCTATACGATAGAATTGGTTTATCTGAAAAACTTACCTAAGAATAAGAAAAATTCAAGGAGAAAAGGAGCTATCGATTTAGGGATGACCAACCTTGTGACCTTTGTGGATAACCTCGGGAATCAACCGATTGTTATCAAGGATCACGGGAAAGGAATAAAATCAATTACACAATATTATCTAAAAAATCAGACCAAACTAAGAGAACAATATGTCCAACAACAACGTCAGCAGCTGGAAACAAAGAATAAATTGCAGTATGGAACATCATTTTACCTGCTTCGAGAGAAGTGGAGGAAGAAACTCAAAGACGCTATCCACCAACTCACCCATTATCTAGTAGAATTGTGGGTGGAACGCGATATTCATGAAGTGGTTATTGGGTACAATCAGAAGTGGAAACAAGGAGTGCACTTCTGGAAAAAGGTCACCCAGATGTTTGTGACCATTCCCTTTATGCGTATCATTAACATGCTCAAGTACAAGGCTGCAGAACGGGGGATAAATGTTGAGCTCATCCCTGAAGAGTACACCTCTAAGTGTAGTTTCCTTGATAACGAGTTTCCTCAATCCCGACCAAAGTATGCAGGTAAGAGAGTGAGCCGAGGGTTATTTCGTTCAGCTCAAGGACATTTAATCAATGCTGATGTAAATGCAGCATACAATATTTTAATCAAAAGCGATCCGAAAGCCGTGCCTAAACGCACAGCGAACGGGGTAGGAGGATACGTGATGTATCCACTCAGAGTGAGTATAGAACAGTTGCATAACTCTATATGATGACCTCTAAGAAAGATGTTAAACTTTCTTGTTAACATGACAAGATGACAAAACCACATCATGGCATTAATTGTATATGGCCCTGCAGATCTAGCAAAACACTTTGCATTAAATCTCTTAGCAGCTGGA
>JAGLXK010000473.1 GCA_023132955.1 Candidatus Heimdallarchaeota archaeon | reverse complement strand
GTTCTTTTGTTAGAACATCAAAAGTAGCACTCAAGACTTTTGAATCCATCATATTCCAGCATATGAGTTCTACTCCAGAACCTCTCCCCCATATTTTTGATAAAAGTCCAGAAAAACTCAGATAGGTTGCACCGCAGAAATATATCCGCTTTAATTTTACAAGTGCTTTTCTTGTTCTATCCATCCCTTTCTCAATCTCTGAAACTTCTTTTAGTGTAGGTGTATAATAGGAATTTCCATTTTTAATATTTGTTCGAAAATCAAGGATTTTGTGATGTTCCCAGATTTTAGGTGTTTTTTTTCTATCCCAAGATAATCTATGTCCAGCATGGAACACTATTTCGTCTTCCTCATCCAACTTAAAATGATTGTAAATAGAGAAAATAATGTCACTCATTAAATCATCATAATTTTCAGCTTTATACTCAAAATAGTAGGTTGTTTTTTCTCCCTTTATATTCTCTAATAGATTCTTCATATTAACAGATAAATCTAGATCTTCGTATTTTTCTACAAGTATTGGTATTAGTCTAAAGTTTTTTCCATCACTTCCTAATAACCATTCTATTTCTCTGTCTACCCATTGACTCCTAATGGAATATGAGGATATAAAAAGTATCATGCAAGGATTTTTACCTTTCTGAACAGATTTCTTAATTGTTTGAAATAAATCCATTCCCCCAAATTTTCTTAGTTCAATTTCATCTAACCATGGTCGTACTCCTGATTTGGTTAAGTCATCTGCGAATTTCGAAACAAGCTTCTTATCTTTAGTCGAATGGGATAAGAAAACATCAATAGTCTTCAAAGTCAAATTAAAATACCTACCTTATTGGAAATAAATTTCCTAATACATTCCGAAGACGTGTACATGCAATTCTATTATGATTATTATTATTTTCCTCTATAGCCTTATAACACCAATTCAGAGCTTCATTACATGAATTGATAAACGAATTTCTAGTACTAACAGTCATCTTTTCAGCTACATTGTTTTTTGTATTGGTTGGATCCATTACAACTACTGGGTCATCAGGGATTTCAAATGTAGATTTACTATGGAAATCTGTAAAGATTATTGGTTCCTCAAATTTATGTTCTACCATAAATTCAAAAAATTGTGTTAATCCTTGTAACCATCCTCTTTTCATCCCGTTCTCATAAGCCTTACATGCTAATAGTTCGATTGTATAAGATCTATATTTTGCTCTCCTTTCTTCTTTCCAGATTTTAAGTAAACGAATCATGTTTTTAAGTTTAGGTGTAACATTATTCCTATCATTAAGAAACTTAATCTGATTCTTTACCGATGTATATATCCATCGACCTTCCTTTCTATCAAAAATCTGAACATTTTGAGGAGTTTTCTTATACGCTACAGCTGGTATAGCATCTACATGAGGTGTGCTTGAATATCTGATACCAACAGATCTATCTTGAAGTCTTATGTACGGACCAGAAGTTCCATACCTTTGGATAAGAATATCTCTTATATATCTTAGCATATTGTCAGTTTCATCAAATTCATCAAGAGGTAATACTAAAAACACATCTATATCATTTAACGGTGTTAAAGACGTACCTTTAATATATGAACCTGAGTTATAGGATTCCATAATTTTAGTATCTCTAGAGATTTTAGAAAGTAATACATCTCTTCTGCTTCTTGCCTTGTTCAATTCAGTTTCACTTGGTTTAATTTTTTTGAGAAAAATATCAAATGCTTCTTGAACTGTCATTTTGTTTTACGTTCCTTCCTTCTTTTCAGAAACTTACTTTCTATTGATAAGTAATACTTAGATAAGTTTATTGTTGTTTTAATAATTGTAACATTATTTAACCTTTTTCCATGAGATTAATATTTCTATTCCACTGATTACAAAAACTTATATGAAAATCTAGTCACGTACATAAGATGAATGAAGGTGATTTAAATCAATGGAATTATCATTAATTTTATCTAAGTTTCTAGCATAACTTAAGAATAAAATGTGAGAAGAACTAGTAGTATTTGGAACTTGAGAAATTCTTTCTTTAGCAATTTCAAGTGGTTTCTTGTTGATGTCAATACCAATACTGTTTCTACCAGTTAGTTTAGCTTCAATAATAGTTGTACCACTACCAACCATAGGATCTAAAACTAAGTCTCCTTGCTTAGAATATCTTTCAATAACATTTCTAGGGATTTGAGGAGCAAAGTTTCCTCGATAATCTCCCTTATGTGTTGCCCATTTACCTCTATCAGGAAATGACCAGATAGTTGTAGCTTCAAGCTCAAAATCATTTGTGTCTTGCTGATTTGTACTAGTTTCAAGTTTTGAATCAGAGTTATCTGTGTAAAATTCCTTCATTTCTTTTGGTTCTTCTAATTTAGGCATTAATGCTTCTATCCACAGTAATGAATATAAAGGTCAGCTTTTAAAC
>JAGLXK010000472.1 GCA_023132955.1 Candidatus Heimdallarchaeota archaeon | reverse complement strand
CGTGGCATTCAGTGGCAGAAAATGATAGGGGATTTTTTTTCACCAAAGTATGGGGGAGAATCTCATAAATGGAGTTAAACGAACTTTGAATTCATCAATGAAATTATGGCAGAATATACTACAGCTGCAGAAAATGAAGAATTAATTGAGTATAACGATTATTATTCAAATTTTATTTTGAGATGGGTAACTAGCATGTTTGATTATGTAGGAGTTAAAGTTCCCCCAGAAGAGATGCACAACAAAATCTACTTTGAAGTAGTAGAAGCTATAACTCCTAATATAAAACCTCTTTTCCAGGGGTGGTTGAAGCAATTAAAAACCTTCACAGGCAAGGATTTAGACTGTTTACTTCTTCAGGAGAACACTCAGTTGAACTAAAGGGGTACTTAAGGGGGATGAGAGTATAAGACTGTTTTGAAAACTTCTATAGACCAGATTTAGTAAATACCCATAAGAGCAACGAGGTTTTCTATGATAGGATTTCCAAGGAAAATAATTTAGATCCCAGAAGAGCAATAGTAATTGATGATAAACCTATTTTCTTGGAGTTTGCTGAAAAGATTGGAGCAAATGTTGTTCAAGCTTGTTTAACAGGAGAATTCGAACCATCATATAGATACTATGTTGAACATATGAATGAATTACCAGAAGTAATAACTAAGCTTCTAAAAAAAATAAAAAAATAAGAAAAAAGGAATTATTCTTTGTCATAAATTCCTTTGTAAGGAGCTCTTTCACCTTTCATGTACCTTTTATGAGGATCTCTGATAAACAATGTAAAAATGATTCCTATTGAGAAAAGTACTAACAAACTAGCAAGAGCAATTCTCATTGGACCGGGTGGTGCTACTAAATCATCAGTAAGAAAGATCACCAAACCAAACAAGAGTGGGGATACAATTGCGCTCACTCTTCCAGCTATTTTTTGGAAACCACCATATTGTGCAAGTTTTGATGGGGGTGCAAGAACCATAATAAATTGTCTCCCAACAATCCATATTCCTCCAAAACCTACACCTATGAATACCGCACCGAACCATATTAGCCAGGAAGGAATTGTTACTGAACCTATTTGCAATCCACTTAGGACGAAAATAACTATTGCAATAAACCAGGATATGGCAACAGCTAGGAGTAGTTTTTTAGGTCCTAATCTATTCATAAGCCTTCCAACAAGAATACCAAAGATTATAGAGAAAATTATTCCTCCTAAAATAATATAATTTGTCATTCCTTCAAGTGCTGGTCCACCCATAGCTGAAACCACAGGTACCATATAGAGAATCGTTGTATTTGCAGCATCTGTGATAAAGAACCAAGCTAAGAAGAACAACCATGAATTTCTATCAGAGATAATTGCTTTTAATGAAGTTTTGAAAGCAATTAATGATGATTTCACATGCTCTTTTGGTGACATCTTTTCCTCAGGGGGATTTTCTACCTCTTTGTGGAAGAAGTAAGGAATACTAATCAAAATTATAACGATAGCTGATATTAAAAATAAATATTTTAATCCACCATAGTTTATAGTATTTGGATCAATAGCTACTCCCCCTACTTGCCAGATTCCAGTATCTACATGAGTATGTGCACCAAATAAGCTGGGAAGACCTATGATTATACTTATAGCTATTGCAATTACTGAGCCAAAAGCTGCAAGCGCACCACCGATGGCTTGCGTAAAACCTCTTTTTTCTGTTTCTGCAATGAATGGAATTTGAGCGTCATAAAACATTCGACCTGCTTGATAACAGAAATTTGCAATTACAAATAAGATGCACGCCCACCAAAAGTTTGACCAAACTGTGATTAATGCCGTGGTGGTCACCATTATTCCCGCTGAAATAAGCACTGCTGGCTTTCTTTTCCCAACTTTATCTGAGATAGCACCCAAAATTGGTCCAAATATAGCTATCAAAAGATTTGAACCAGCCATAAATGCAGACATTACAATAAATACTGTGGGGAACCTCCAACCCATTTTAACACCCATTAACAAAACAAATGGAGTGAATGCTAAACTTATTACAGATTGTGAGAAGAAAGTATCAGCCATATCATAGCTATACCATAACCAAGCATTTTTTGTACTTGTCTTTTTTGATTCTAAATCAGTTTCTTTAATATCATTTTTATCTATAACAACTTCTACATTTGACATTTTTTCACCTTAAATATATCTCACAAAGGAGAATTCTATATTAAAAAATACTAGTTTATTTTAAAGCTTCACTTAAAACATGAGAAAAATTCAAATTATAACTAACATTCCAGCCTTAGCGATGATGTTTTTTCTCAAAATCCCTTAAAAAAGGGAAAATTTCATCAGTCTTAGTAATTTTACTGAACTCTAATGTTACTATCCTCATTAAGCTCTCTCTTCTGAATTCATTTGTCTTCATGTAAATGAATCGATTAAACGGCATTTCTGCGGTTATTTTTGGAAGGTCAAAAATAATGACCACCTTATTAGAAGAGTTAGTGTTTTTGAAAATAACCTTGCTGTTTAGGTCACTTTCTGGTCAAGGGACCTTACTGCAAGGTTTTCTTCTTTCTAATAAATTTCGTGACAAATATAGAACTGATTGCTATGATAAGGGAAATGGCTAGAAGTATTAAGAAGAAGATGAAGTCAGCTTTACTATTATTAAGAATTATTGAATATTTATAGAGAATGAAGTAAACGCCAATTCCAATAGCAACAATTCCTAAAGCTGAAGATATGAAGACTAAGATGGTCAAACTTCTTTTCTGACTATGTTGAGCACCATAGTAAACCAATAAAGCACAGATTATTGGAATCGGAACTTCAAAAAACCAAATACCATTAGGCATTTGCTTGAAGAAATCTTCAACAAAATCAAAAGCTGATTCCATGCTTGTAAGCAAAAGAAAAACCAATGTTACAGTATAAATAAGTGCTAAAACAGCTGAAATCCATGGAGGGATTTTAATTTTGGGTTTGTGTTTCAGATTTTGTACTTCTTCCATACTCATATGGTTTTGCACCACTAGTAGATTGAAGTGAGCTACATTAAATAAATACTTGGTGTGAGATGTTGTCTCATCATTATGTATATAAAATGAAAGGTAAGATTAAGCTTCAGAGATTTAAATGACTAAAGCAAAAGTTGAAACTAACAAGGGAACTTTTACAATAGAATTCTTTGATGAACAAACACCTAATACTGTCAAGAACATTGTTTCATTGGCACAATCAGGCTTCTATAATGGAGTTA
>JAGLXK010000471.1 GCA_023132955.1 Candidatus Heimdallarchaeota archaeon | reverse complement strand
TCTATAGATGTAAACAAGTTTATCGATGAGACAATATTTTGAATCGTTATATTGAAATCAGGTTTTGTCACTTTAAATCCATGTCCTTTTAAAGCATGTTTTATTTTTTTTTGAGCATGTAAGTATTTTGATACGTATTAAAATATTGAACTTTTCAAAAAGCTGAAACTAAAACGTGTTTTGCTTTTAAACATGTGTTTAAAGGAAAAAAATGGTAAAAGGTATGAATCCTATCTATTTTCTCTTTCGTTTTAAAATATAGTAACTTGTTCTAATAACTACCATTACTACTCCAATTATTGAAAAACCAAAATCAGTAGATTGAGTTGTTTCAGATGTTTTCAGAGTATATGGATAATAACCAACATACTCATTACCAATTTTAATTTCATATGAATCATTGAAAGTAAATGGTAAATTAAATGTTGTATCAATTTGAATTGTACTGTCTGCTAATATTTCCTCTCCATCGTATATTTTAGCTCCCCCAGCATTAAATAAATCAACTGTGGTAATTGTGCGTAATTTTGGACTTAAATTTGAACAAGTTCTGCTTGTTGTATGAGTTTTAAATTTCAAATAAATCTCTTTGAATATTCTGATTAGATATTAATAACTTGTCCAACACCACCGGCTATATATTTACTAGGAAATAGTTTTCGAATTTCTTTGATATATCTTGTACAGTGAGTAGGACAAACTAAATCTAATTCTTTTAATAATTCGAACTCTTTAAATCCATGCAATCCTCCAATCAGAGCAACAGGTTTTCCAAATTCTTCACTCTTTTCAAGTATTTTCCTAACACTAGGGTGAGAACAACCAGCAATAATAACCAATCCTCTGTTACTTGTAAAGAAGAGAGATTGTTCAACTAATCCTTTCCTTTCTTCACATGTTAGAAGACCGGAAGTTATGATGTGATCAGTTAATTTTGTTGGCTCATCTAGCTTGAAAGTTCTAGCTGGATCTATTGATTTAGAAGGCTCAATAGGAACATAGATCTTAGCCCTTTTGTTACTTTCAAGAATTGCAGAAAGACCACCCATATGATCTCTATGGCTGTGGGAAATAAAAATAATATCAGCACTAGCAGGATTAATGTTGAGCTTATTCATATTATATAGAAGAATTTCCTTCTTAGTTCCAGTATCAAAAAGAATGTTAGTTCCATTATATTCTATAAAACAAGAAAAACCCCAATCAGCTTTTAAACCCTTCAAATAAGAAGTATTATCATAAACAATGGTTATCTTCAAACGAATCGATTAAAAGATAAATTATACACTTAAATCTTTATCCCAAATATTAACCTTCAATCACTTCCAGATAGAATATTCATCCAGAAGAAATAATTTTGAATTTTCCATTTTTTTAATCGGGATTGATTAAGGATTTTCTCTATTTCCTTAGGTTTATATGCAGATTTTATGTGTCCTGATATTAAACTAAAAAAACTCCTTTTGAAATCGCTAATAAAGAACTTTCCTTCATCTTTCAGAACTCTATCCATTTCATTAAACATTTTCAAAGGATTTTCAATTAAATGAAGAGTATTACTACTAACAATCGAATCAAATGTATTATCTTCAAAAGGCATATCTTCAGCATTACCTTCAATGAAAGTAACTCTTGATGACAAATTGTTCTTTTCAGCATTTTCTTGTGCAAAAGATAGTATCAAGTGAGATATATCTAATCCAATAGCACTGATATTGGGAAGCTCTTTGCATAGTCCAACTGCTAGGGTACCAGAACCAGTGCCAATATCAAGAACCTTACCTGAAGTTGCTCCCATCCTTTTGATCATATAGACAAAACTCTTACTAATTTTCTCTAATCGTTTAGCAGTTTTTTCGGAATATTTCTGTGCTTGTTGAATATTTTCAAAAGTTGTGATCTGTAAGGGCTTTCTTCTAATCAACTCTATCAAAGAGTATATTGTATTAAAATAGATATAAAAGTAGCGCTTTGATTTTTTCTTTCTTATAATTTTGGTGTTAAAATACATTTCCCAAAAAAAGATTAGTTTTTTCAGTTTTCAGTACTCCTTTTTTCTATTCATTAACAACTCACAAAGTAGCAAGAATATAGAATTGTGAAATACATTTTTAAAAATAAAACTCATCTTTTAGAAGGAGAAAAAAATGAATAACGTTTTAAATCTTTTAAAAACTCGTAGGAGTATTCGAAAATATAAAGATCAAACAGTAGAAGAAGAAAAGGTACAGAAATGCTTAGAAGCTGCGCAGTGGGCTCCTTCTGCATCAAATAAACAGCCTTGGGAATTTCTTATTGTAAAAGACGAAAAAGTTCGAAAGAAGCTATCAGAAATTCACCCTTATGCTAGATTTGTTGCTCAAAGCCCAGTGGTTTTTGTTCCACTCACTAATCCAGAAGTTCATCCAAAATATCATAAGTCGGACACAGCTTTAGCAACATTACAGTATA
>JAGLXK010000470.1 GCA_023132955.1 Candidatus Heimdallarchaeota archaeon | reverse complement strand
AAACCTAATGAAGACAACTGTCTAGATATGTCAGTTAAATCCCCGTCTATAATGGATTGATATTTAGTTGTATCTGTTAACTCTTGAAAATCGCCTTTGCCATGATCGTATCCTAGAAAAACATTACTTGGACTCATAGTATTACCCTACTTACAATTCTAATCCTATAGCTGAATTTTTAATAAAAAGTTATTCTCTTTAGGCAATGGTAAAAAACAGCTTTTTGTCGGAAGAAAATAATGAAAAAAAAGATAGGAAAGAGGCTATCTATGATAGACTCATTGTTTGGAGTTCTGTATTCACATCTTCAAGAATTGTAAAGATGTTATTTACACTTGTTACAAATTGAGCTGCTTGAGCGATTGGATCTGGTAGCACTATTGTTAGAATAGTGTCCAATTCTGTATTTACACTTGTCAAAGAATCTCTAATTACAATAAGAGTGTCTCTTGGAGATACCAATTGTGTCATTCCAGCATCAACAGACTGATTCATGTAGAATATCGATAGAGTCATATTTGATATTGCATAGTTCAATGACTCGTTTGCAGCTAGGAAATTATTTTCAGCTGCAACATAGTCTGGAACATAAAAGTTTGCTTCTCCTTCAGTTACATTTCCATATGTATAGCTCAATTCTTGCAGTGAGTATACCATATAATACATGGCATTTGCGATGTATTTTGTGCTTGCAATAGAGTTAATCATGTCGAAATCTATCATTACCTCCGCAAATCCACTTGCGAATTCACTCAAGAAACCATAACCTTCAATCTGAGCTTTATCATATACTACTGTAGCAGAATTATTTACTGCAATAGCATCAGCTTCGATACTAGTTAAGGTCACATTTATTGCAGATGTATCATCGAGAATTGTCTGGTAATTTGTAACGTTTTGATAATCAGTTGTATCAAAGATATCTATGATTCCTTCCATATCTGTAAATCCAGTTGCTAGATTTTGGCCTAAGGTTGCAAAAGGTATTCCAACTTGAGTGAAGTCGTAAGTAAAACCAAGAAAATCCTTACCAATAGTGATGTTTCCACCTACTCCATTTATGATGTCTTGGACTTCAGGAGTACTTAGTTCTGTATCTACAATTGAAAAGTTACCATATGCATAGTCAAAATTCTCATATGTACCATTGAATGCAGTTATTTCTCCGATTGATGTTCCAGCAAATAGAACATTAATCCATCCTAGGAAGAAGTGCACTAGTGTTGCATCTGTACTCCCCGTAGGTTTACTTAAGAGTGTTGTAACTCCAGTTATAAGATCTAGAATATCTGTTAGATACGAATTAGCGAGATTAGCATATGCGTTAATTGCAGCTTCTACTTCATCAGAATAAAAACATTTTAGTTTGAGAAGATCGTTCCTTATATCGTCTATGGAAACATTTTCTAAGCTTTCAAGAGCCTCATCAATCAGATAAGTATTATTACTAATATAATCTACACCTACTCGAATTTCATCAATTACTTCATTAAATGCTGTTTCATTTACTGCGTTTATTTTAACAGTTTCACTACCATCAGGTGCTGCTTTAACAGAAAATGATCCATTAAAAACATCACCAAAACTTTCAATGCTTCCCATTATCATAAACAAGCCTTCCGCAAAGGGTCCTATTCCTTGCGTTAGTTGTGCAAGAGCTAAAGCTGCCCAATAAGCATTCGTGAGTATCGAACCCAAAACAGGTATAAATCCAGCCATTGTTATTAACCCTGCACTTTGTAAGCTCTTTAGTGTCTCTGCCGTCTGATTGAAGTATGAAGAGGCATTATACAAGCTATCAAGGGCTTGTTGTATTTCCGCGGGAGTTGATGAATCATTGAAAAGAACTGAAAATGCATCAGTTAGAAGTAATGCCCCTGGGGCCATATCTGTTCCTACAACCACTGCACCTGCTAAAGTGAGATGAATAATAGGCGTCAGTATTAGTCCAATAATGATGAATAATGCAGCAAATATCGACTCGAAAATCGTTGCAATTTTCAATGCTGACGTAAAAATCTGTACTACCCATGTCAATCCTAATGTTCCAAAAAAGAACATAGGTAACGCCAAAGCCAGGTCACCAACAAAGGCATATTGACTATATTTTTCTATTTGTTCCAATGTACCATTTGCAAACATTTCAGGATTTGTTTCATTTAGTGCGTATATTGTGCCAAGAATTGGCTCAGTTCGTTCAGAAATAGGAGCAAAAGGATTATACACTGGGGCTTCTATAACATAGTTGAAAAGATAGCCAGATCCAAATACTATAATCAGTAGAATTGGTATAGATAGTGAGACTCTTCCTTTATCTCTTACTAATATAGCAAACACTGCAAGAATTACAATACCTAGAACATAAGCAAGTATAGTTGCAGTTAAGCTTTCTCTAGGTTGTATCACAGCTTCAAGAAGGAACATTAGTCCTATGAAGAATGCTGTGAATATTAGTAGCCCAATCCCCCAAAAACTCCATTTTTTCTTTTTAGTTGGTTCTACATATTCTTCTTTACTCATAAAATCAACTTCTTATGTTGCTAACAACTGTATAGCATGTTGGGCTATTTATAGGTTCTTTTTCACCTAGTTTGAAAAAAGAAGGAAATTAGGAGATTTTTAGTGATAAAAAAGTAAAATGAAAGTTGAAATATTTTAAAGCAATATATCTTGTATAGAAGACACTAAGCCAGATCCAAAATCAGGATTCAGATTTGATAAGGTTAAGAAAGATTGTGTCGATTGATACATTATTCTTTCAATTGAGCGGATATTTGATCCTATAAGAGGTAAGGAACTTGTTGGAAAAACTAAAAAGACAATAATTGGTGAAAAGTCTCCTTCGTCACTATTATCATCAATAAGCACTAAATCGAACCCATAAACAAAGTACTCTTCTGATAATTGAAGCAGACCTCTGAAACGTCTGGAATTGTTGTAATTATAAGGAAGACCATTCATCAATGATGAAGTTCCTTTAATCGCTAATCTCAATAACAAATCTTCTGATAATGAAGAATGGTTATGCAGAACAACAGGACCCAACTGTAAATCGAATTTTACAGTAACTACCCCCAGATCTGGTAAGTTTTCTTGCACTAGAGAGCATGAAGACATGATGACCAGTATAACATAAGTGAATGGCATATTTAAGAAAAGCAGACAGACTTTGTTGAAAGTGAACAAAATGAGGAAAGAGGTTAAGGATGGTTGTTTTAAGGCGACATAAAATTGTAAGTGAGTTTATGATTTCTTTGTGTCATATAGTCATGTTAAGTGTAATTTTTTAGAGTTCATCATATCAACTGTAAGATGACTAACTTACTGATTCTACTCGTTCTAAGGGATAAATCACGTATCCTCCTACCCCGCTCACACTCATAGAGTGCTTACGGATTGCTTGCTGGTTCACCACCCATAAATGGAGTCTTGGTCATGGGTTCCTGCACTCTTGTATCTTGACCACAATCGTTAGTGGGAGGTGGTCCGCAAAGTCTACACGAGCGGCAAACCCCTTTCCCATATTTTATGTCTGTTTACTCTATATAAACATAACAAAAATTCAAGAGGACTAGATGACAGAATCCCATCATAAATTGGTGCGGGGAGGGAGATTTGAACTCCCGAACCACTAAGGACTGGATCCTAAGTCCAGCGCCTTTGACCACTCGGCAATCCCCGCCTAAAGTTACGAAAAGGTCTGGTCAATAAAGTCAATAGCTTTTATTTTTTAAATTTATTCTTGAATGTCTATGTTTAAACTAGAAGTAAAACCATTTCACTTTTTGTTTCCACAAAACCTTTCTTCTCATATAATGACTTACCAATCTCGGTTGTATGTAACCTAATTTTTCTTATTCCTCTTTTCCTGGCTTCATTTACAGTTTTATTTAGAAGGTTCCCCCCTATTCCCTGTTTTCTGTATTCAGGAAGTGTATACATATTCATAAGATAAGCTTCTTCTCCTGAAGGATTTTCATATGAGGGGGGTACAACATGGAAGGATAAACCACTTGTTGCTATGATTCTTCCTTCATCCTCTGCTAACCAAGATACAAATAATTTGTTAGGTATCTTCTCTTTGAAATAGCTATAAAGCGATTTTTTCAACACTTCTACAGAACTTGAAGAATCCACTTCCTCAGCTTCTTGTAAGAATGTTATTCTTAATAATATCAGGTTATCAATATCCTCTATTGTAGTAAGTCTATAATCAACCATCAGTAGTCAAGAACAGCATACTTGAACTTTAATAAAGTTTAATCTGAAGACTTGAAGGGTTTAAGAAAAATTTGGTGCCTCAACCGGGATTTGAACCCGGGTCTGCGGATATTCCTGCTTAGTCACGCGGACTTTCTCATGTGAAAGTCCGCAATGATTGGCCGAGCTACACCATTGAGGCATCGCTTGTTATAACGCTTCTTTGGGCTATTCTTTTTAATATTTTTCGTTATTTGCTTATTATTAGTTTTCTTATGAATTGTTCTATCTTCTTAAAGGCTTCTTCTCTATTTTCATCTACAGTTAGTATATGATCTCCTCTTGGAAGTTGTACCAATTCTTTTTCTGATTTTAAATCTTCATAAATCCATTCTGCACTTTTGGGAGTTATTGTCTTATCTTCTTTTGAATGTATGATTAGTGCAGGAATATCAATTTGATTTATCCTTCTATGTAAAACGTTTAGCATCTTTAAAATTTGATAAGCAGCGTATGTTGAATCATCAGGATAAGCAAATAAATCGTTTTCAACATACCATTTTATCCTATCAATATTTCTAGGTCTATGTATTTTGAAAAAATGCAATAACCATATTAAGGGGGTGAGTTTTCTTGAAAATCTATATAATGAATTTATTGTAAAAAAACCTGTAAACTTTAGCTTGGTACATGCATATAGAGTTAAGGCGCCACCTAACGAAATACCACCAATGTATACGTTATTGTATTTTTTGGCACACTCATCATATATATTGGCAATATTCTCGTACCAATCCCTCCAACTGATTGAATCCATATCTTTGGAATCTGTTCCATGACCAGTTAATAAAATACCATAAATGTCAAACCCATTCCTACACAAATATTCCCCTAGCGGTCTAGTTTCTGTTGCAGAAGCACCAAAACCATGTACTAGAATGACCAAAGTATTTGTTTCATTCTTCTTTTCAGCCTTAAAGAAATATGGTTTTGCTAATTCTTTGAGTTTATCAGGAATAATGGTCTCTTGCATTCTAAGTGTTCAAAGTTAAAGGCGCTTAAAATTTCGTTGGTTCGACATAAATACTGGAATAGAGTGACTATTTTTTTCCTTCAAGGTTTCTGTATATATTTAAGCAATTCTGAAAAAAGTTTATTAAACAATAATACATACATTCTGTAGGTGATGTCTTGATGGCGATAGCTTTTATTCTGATAAATAGTGAGATTGGAGAAGAAAAGGGCGTACTCAACCAATTAATGTCCTTACCTAACGTAAAAGAAGCTCATGTTGTTTATGGTGTTTATGATCTAATTGCAAAAATTGAAGCAGATACTATGGATGAGTTAAAGAAAATTGTTACTGAAAATCTAAGAGCTTTAGAGAATGTACGTAGTACCATGACTATGATTTGCGTTGAGAAATAAACATTTCCTCTCTTTTTTATTCTAAATCTATCCTATTGCTTTTTATGTACTTTTTATCTTCTGGCAAATTTTAAATAAAAGTCTACAATCTTCTACACTATGGAATATGAGATTCTATATGAGATTCTTTTAGTGGTTGCAGGCTATTTGTTTGGCTCTATACCCTTTGCATATATAGTTGGTAAAGTTGGTCGTGGAATTGACATAAGGGACTATGGTTCAGGAAATATGGGTGCAACTAATGTAATGAGAGCATTAGGAAAGAAAGCAGGTTTCCTAACAATGGGACTTGATATGATTAAGGGGACAATACCAGTACTTCTAGCGAGACTTTATATCTGGTTAGGAAATTATTCAGGGTTTGGAACTAAAAGTGGAGGAACAGACTTTCCAAAGTTCCTTGATGAAGGATTTTTGTTAACTTTAGTAGCTCTAATGGCGGTTGTAGGTCATGCTTTACCTGTTTGGGTTAAATTCAAAGGAGGAAAATCTGCAGCTGTAGGGTCTGGTGCAATACTAGGAATCAACCCAATTGCTTTTGTGATTGTTATTCTAGCATGGATTCCATTACTCAAATTTACCAAAATCATGTCACTTTCAAATCTAATAATGGCACTGGTTGCACCTGTCATATACTGGATTTTTGCAGGAACTGATTGGTTTTTCAATGGTAGTCTTTGGGCTTTAATTGTTGCTTGTATAATGGTTGTATTTATTTTCTGGCGTCATAAAGCGAATATCAAAAGATTGCTCACAGGAACTGAAAGGAAAATGGGGGAAAAGGTAGAAATAGAACCTGAAAGTGTATAATCCTCTTCCTTCTTTACAATCCAAAGAATATATAACCGTTTAACATATTATTCCTTTAGTGAAGGTAGTTTGAAAAGAACCACTCTTATTGCCATATTATTAATTGGTCTAACAGCTGTGGGTGTGGGTGGTTATTTTGTCACTAACACAATTATTTCTAATTATTTCTCGGGAGAAGCTAATTTAGTTTCCTTATTACATCCAGAAGAAATATTGAAAGGAGATCCTCTAAAGCTAAAATTTGAGTTAGATATCAGTGGAATTAACAAACTAACGGTTAAAGCTGTTGAAATAAGAATTAGTTCCACTCTGTACTCCCTTAATGATACAATGCGTTATGATATTAATCAAGAACTTCTACGAGGCACTGAACTTATTACCATTGATGTTGGACCTCTGTTAAACACAAGTACGGGATTCTTTGCGCTAAATGTTGGAGAATACAAAACAGAGTTTGTTAATTTCACATTTGAGGATAAAGCTCCAGATGTTTTAGAAGAATTGTCAATGATTTTCAACGTTGTTAATCCACAGGAAGTGGAACAATTATCAAATGAAGAATTTCAGGATGGACTAAGTGGTTGGAATATTAATCAAATGAGCGATAATACCTCTGTAGGAATTTCCACTCATAGTTCTCTTGATGGTAATAGCCTTTTTATTAGCAACAATCAAGATGTACAACCAAATAATTCTATCTGGGTTAGCATCTCGCAAACAATCAATATGACTAACAGTCATTTTCTCTCTTTTGAACAAGTTATAGAAAGTACTAACAGTAGTATTAACTTTAAGCTGTTCTTAGATAGCATCGAAGCTAATATGAGCTTGGAACTCAATGCAGGTTCAGTACAAAATCAGATTATGCACTATGGTGAAGCTTCAGGAATCACCAATGTTACCTTACAGATATCTTTCACTTATGCCGATAATAATACCAATGTCTACCTAGATGATTTATCCATCCTACAATACGAACATCGTGTCTATGTTTTGATGCTTAATGACAATTGGGAAACTATTGGAGACGAAATAGGAAGATCGGATCTCTTTACAACCATCGCAGCAACATCATATTTCTTTGAAAAGGAACTTGGAATCAAGCTGATACCCATTCTAGAACTCGAATGGCACCCATCTAATCTTAGCTGGATAGTGGTGGATGATGATGCTTTAGCTTCAGCAGGGGAGATGTTAGGCTTGGAATCTGAATGGAATGTTGCAAAAAGCAGATCTAACCAAAATCATGGTTTTGATCTCTTAACATCATATTCGAATCAAACATCTGAACACTTTGGATTTGCTTATTATGAGATGAATGCATGTTTTCATTTTGGTCAATCAAAAGAACTAGGTGAGTATAGTTGGATAACAATTGTCGGAGATTGGGCTGAAAATCTTATTCAACACGAAATCAGTCACAATTTTGGTGCTCATGACAGAGACAGAACATTTTTCCCTCCTAGTGTTATGAGCAAGCCAACAAATCCTGAACAAGTTGTTGCAGATTTTTGGATAAACAAACTCTGGTTACAAGTTAACAACTGGTTAACAGAAGATGTTTTGCTAATGCTAGCAAATAGAGCAATGTTTGATTAAGCTAGTGTAACAAGAACGAAAAGCTTAATTAGATGAGTTGAACGCAAATAGTGTAGAATTATTGGCCGGATGGTCTAGCTTGGTATGGCCCCTGGTTTGGGACCAGGAGATCCCGTG
>JAGLXK010000047.1 GCA_023132955.1 Candidatus Heimdallarchaeota archaeon | reverse complement strand
TACCTTTAGGAAACGGTAATGATTTTGCAATGGGAATAAAATTTGATGATAATTATCACAAGAGTCTGGATATCCTCGAAAAAGGTTTAACCTGCGATTTGACTGTTGGTATAGCAAAAGCCGATGAAGATCAAAGATATTTTGTTAATATTGTTGATACTGGTGTTGGGGCAACTGTTTCAGTTGCATCTTTTACTGAAGCTAAATGGTTAAGGGGTTTTGTGAAATATTATTATCTTGCTTTAAAGAAATTACTACAATATCGTTTAGTTAATTGTGTGATAAAAATCGATGATCAAGATGAATTGGAAGGAAAACTGATTATAATTGCTGCAGGTGTAGGTAGTCGTTTTGGTAGCGGATTTCAAATTCTTCCCGATAATTATCACTTTTTTAAGGACTTTGCAGTATGTTATGCATTTAACCTCAAAAAAATGAGACAAATTTACTTATTGAATATTTTAAAATCAGGAAAACACATAGGTACGAAAGGTGTTGAGTACATTAGAGCTAAAAAAGTTAGTTTAAAATTGGAAAAAGGTTTACCAGTAGAAGTAGAAGGTGAAATTGTTAATTTTGCAGCGACCGACATTTCATTTGAAGTAGCGCCTAAGTCATTGAAAACTATTGTTCCACAAGAATTCTTGGATTTGCAGAAAGAATTATCTTAATGATTTACTACTAAATCGTCGAAAAAGAGATAAACACTTATCTCTTACTCATTTATTGGAATATTCTCTAAAGCAGAGATTCTCTAATGGAGTGAAATCGATGCATGTAGGATTCGTAATTCAACATCTATCTTATGATGAGATTAGAAGTAATGTGATTATCATTCTAGAAAAAGATAGAGAAATGTTCCCTAAAGAAGGGGTTCTTTTTTTTATAGAATCATATAATGATACCTATGGAAGCCATATTACTAAGACCAACCATATAACTGGACTTGATGAATGGTTTAACGAATATCCAGTAAAGAGTGGAGATACAATTATTATTTCCAAATATTCTGAAGGATATTATTTGTCTTCAACATCTGAGATTAT
>JAGLXK010000469.1 GCA_023132955.1 Candidatus Heimdallarchaeota archaeon | reverse complement strand
AAGATTCAAATGTAATAAGCAAAATATATTCCAGTAAAGATGGTCAGAATAGGGTTTCATCAATTATTGAAGATTATATCAAGAACACAAATCAACTAGATGATCTAGAAGAGAATTATTGGACACCAGTATTGTCTCTTTTCACTGCTGAGAAAAAAGATGGAACAGAAAAAGAAAGTGTTAGGAAAATTGCAGAAAATATCGTCATGTCGCATAGTCAAGGGGAGAAAGCACCTTTCTACATCTTGGATATAAGTAAAGCTGTGAAAGGTTTTGCTCTTGATGACGATATAAAAACACTATACATAGGAAGAATAGTTAGGTGGGTTGATTTAATTGCACAAGAAAATTACGAAAATGATCAAAGGTCAAATGTTCTAATCGTGATGGATGAAGCTCAGAAATTTCTTACTTCTTACAAAGAAGATGAAGAAATTAGTATTTTAAGGAGCTATATCATAAATGGTGTGAAAACACACAGAAAGTATGGTGTAGGGTACATGTTGATTACTCAAAATATTAGCTCGCTTGATATGGATATTATTTCTCAACTCAGAATCTTCTTTGTTGGTTTTGGATTGGTTGGATCTGATTTAGCAAAACTCAGTGATCTTCTCCCAGATGCTAGTGCATTAGATTTCTATAAGGGATCTTTCATTGACCCAAAAAATACTGGGAATCAGAAATTTCCATTTATGTTCTTTGGACCTGTGTCTCCTTTATCATTCTCAGGTTCTCCTCTCTTTATGCACGTTTTCATAAAAGTAGAGGATTTTAAGAAATTCAATTATCAACATTTTGCTTTAAAAGATGAGGAATTTTTATGATAACTTCATCCTTTTCAGCTCCAATTTTTGTTCAAAACCACTGTGTGGGAATTGGAATCAGCTCCAAGCTGCAAGTAATAATCAACATTATTTGAAATATCTTCATGAGCAACAACAAAAATCTGCTTAAAGACATTCTTGCTTGCTCTTAGAACATTGAAAATCTGCTCTCTCCTAACAATATCAGAAGACGAAATACATTCATCCATAAATAGAGAAAATTCATCAGTTGTTGTTCTAGAATCTATTATGCTTTCTGTGAACGCTAGTCGTAATGAAATTAAGAATTGATCTTGTGTTCCTCCACTAAATAACTCTCTAGGGTTTTCTTCTCCAGTTAATGGATTGCTTACGGAAAATTTGAGATCATCACTAATATTCAATAAGGTATATCTCTGATTTGTTATTATTGGTAAAATATTGCTGATTTTTGCTCTTGCTGCAGGTAAAACTCTACTCCTTAGTAATGAGCTTGTTTCCTTAAGATCTATTTCCAGCTGATTCAAAACTATAAGTTCTACTTCAAGTCCTTCTTTTTTCTCTTTTACTTTCTTGTAGGG
>JAGLXK010000468.1 GCA_023132955.1 Candidatus Heimdallarchaeota archaeon | reverse complement strand
AAATTGTGGCAATATAGAGCAGGTTGAGATGCCTGATTATGTCTGCATAAGAGTTTACAAGTGCCCTTCATGTGAAAAAGTGTTTCATCCTAAAGAGGGAGATTGTTGTGTTTTCTGTAGTTATGCTGAAGACGATTGTCCTTCTAAACAAGTAGGAGAAAATAGTAATAATCAACTCAAGATCTAACTACCGGTGTAAAAGTATACTTGAAGTTTTCAGGTAAGTGTTCTTTCAGTTTTTTCAAATTATTCAACATAGCGTGAAAATGCATTAATTCAGGTAAATTCACTGCTTCGTTCAAGTTTATCCATTTGGATTCTGAATGTTCCCACGTTAGTTTTATTTCACCTTCTAGATACTTACAGTAATAGGAAATGAAAACCATTGGAAACTCTTTTCCGCCTCTATAGAAGAAACCTGTATCTAAAGGTAAAATGACTTCAACTTTCAATCCAGTTTCTTCTTCTACTTCTCTCAAGACTCCATCTACTGGAGATTCTTCAGCTTCTAATCTTCCAGTTACTACTTCCCAGGCTTCAGGTTGAAAATCTCTCTCTTTTGATCTTTTCATTATTAGTATCTTGCCGTCTTTTTCAATAACAGCGGCCATACCAACATAAACTCGTTTCATGAGAACTGTTTAAGTATGCTTGTATTTTAAATTAATCATTGTCAGCATAATCAGTAAGTTTCATATTTTTTGAACTTGTTTTCATTATACCTAACTTTTCTTCCAGTATCGTAACTAACTTCTTAAGAATTCTATTCTTTTCAACATTTTTCTTATAAAATTCAAGTAATAAATGAAGTGTTTTTTTCTCTGGGAAAAGAGTTAAAATGATTTCATGATAAATAATTTCATTCTCACATAAACTCATCATAAGCTTTGGACTAATATGTTTAATCTGTTCAAAACTATCTTCTGGATCTTGATCGAAATTAATAATAGGTAAATCAGGTATTTCATTCTTCCATTGAGTTAAATAAGTTATTATCTCATCCCAAATTTGAGGTTCTTCCAACCAAGTAAATAACTCTTTACCATAGAATAAATGTGTATTCAACTCATATTCTTTTGAAATTCTCCTGAGTTCAGATATATAGTATTTCTCATTTTTGCTTAATCCTGGATCAATGAAATACATAATTCCTGTTAATTCTTGATCAGGATATTCATTCAGTAGTAGTTTAGATTTTTTCTCAAAATTTTCGATTTGTCCTCTTTTTTTTGTGGAATCATGATCATCACGAAGCTTCTGTTCAATAAAATACAGATTGTCGTTTTTAGCGAATAATTGATCAAAGATTAAACTATCATTTTGAAAAACAAACTTCCTTTCCTTAATTTCAAATTTAAGAATTTTAAGATATTCCTCTATGATTATTTCAAAAGCATCACCAAATCTGATTTCATTAGACTGAGTTATATTTTGAATTAGTTTTGCTTTAGGTTTAGTAGGTCTAAATAAACCAATATATCTATCAGGATTTTTCGCAACTTTTTCAAGAAGAGTAAGTTTCACCTTAAAAAAGATGGATTTATTCAATATTTGTTTAAAAGAGTCATATGATAATAAATAAGAAACCATCATGTTAATTAGAAGAATTGAGTTAAAACTTTATCTTTTCCTTTCAATCTATTATCAGTAATCACATCATCTCTATATTCAAGGTTTTCAGCAGCATATTTTCTTCTTACATTATCAATGCTTATTAGTTCATTATTATCTCTAATATACCAGAAATCCCAACCATTATTTGCTTTTTTATTGAGAATCATTGCACTTATTTTATGAATAGATCCTGTTTTTCCTCCATATTCAATTGTTCCATTTGCATTAACAACTGCTTGATACTTCGTATCTTTTGAGTAAACCTTTTCACCTGACTTGATGTATTGATGTTCAACCAGATTTCCAAAAGGGATTTTTGGAGGTTTTCTCTCAATTTTATAATTAAGCAAGTTCTCATCCAATTGTTTAATTTTTGCTATTCTTTTATTGGCTTCTTGAATGTATGTTTCATCAATCTCAAAACCGATAAAATTCCTTCCTAATTTCTTTGCAATAGCACCTGTTGTTCCTGATCCCATAAATGGATCAAGTACTAAATCACCTGCATTAGATGTTGAAATAATAACCCTATAGAGAAGTGCTTCAGGTTTTTGAGTTGAATGTAATTTTCTACCATTAAACTGTAATCTCTCCTTACCAATACAAATAGGGAGATACCAATCGCTTCTCATTTGCTTATCATCATTAATTACTTTCATTGTTTTGTAATGAAAAACAGGTTTAGATTTTTCATCTTTTTTTGCCCAAATCAAGGTTTCATGAGCATTATTGAAACGTGTGCCTTTAAAATTAGGCATGGGATTACTTTTGATCCAAACTATATCATTTAACAACCAAAAACCAAGATCTTGCATAATTTTTCCGATACGAAAAATATTATGATAAGTTCCAATAACCCAAATAGATCCAGTTTTTTTTAATACTCTTTTACATTCTGTTAACCAAGATGCGGAGAAATCATCATATTCTTCAAAGGAAGAAAATTGATCCCATTGATCATTAACTGCATCTACTTTGGATTGATTTGGTCTATATAATTCATTTCTTAATTGTAAATTGTACGGAGGATCAGCAAATATTAAGTCAACTGAATCACTATCTAGCTTTCTCAAACCTTCTATACAATCCATTTTATGAATCTTGTTGATTTCCATTCAATATAAAATTCGGAAATTCGTATTTAAACTCTATGAAACCATATTATTAGAATCAAAAACCTATTTTTATCTTAGAAATGAATAGGTATCCTTTTTTTTGCTTAGTTTATAAGTAAATTCAGACATAAACCAGTGAAGAAATATTACTTTAGAAATGTATCAAGGGGATTCAAAGAAGATTCTCAGAAAAGTTGCATATTAATTTTGAAGAAGAAAAAATAAGAAAAAATATTTCATGACTTATATTTTTCGAACCATTCAATTATTTTCTCTAGTCTATCTTTCATATGGAGAGGTTTACCAGAACGACTGAGTTCATGACCTTCTTCGGGATATCTTATGAGTTCTGCAGTAGTACCTAGTTTAAGGAGAGAAGCAAAATATTCTTCAGCTTGAGAGATGGAAACCCTAAAATCATTTTCAGAATGAATAATTCGTGTTGGGGTTTTGGTTTTATCAACATAAGCTATTGGTGAAAACGCCCAAGTTTTATCTAGATCTTCCCACGGGAAAAAACCAATTTCATCCTTAATGAGTCTGGTAACATCAGTAGTGCTCCAGAAACTAACTAGATTATATACACCTCGTAGAGGAACAGCTGCTTTGAATCTCTGGTCATGACCTATAATCCAAGCAGTCATATATCCTCCGTAGGATCCTCCAGTAATGAATAAATTGGCTTCATCAACGTATCCTTTTTCGGCTACTTTGTCAAGACCAATTAGTATGTCATTAGCTGGTTCTGTACCCCATTGTTGGAAGATGTCTCGGAAATCATATCCTCTTCCACTTGAACCTCGTGGATTACAGTAAAAAATCACATATCCTTGGGAAGCAAAAAACTGAAATTCAAACCACAT
>JAGLXK010000467.1 GCA_023132955.1 Candidatus Heimdallarchaeota archaeon | reverse complement strand
GAAAGAAAGAATGAAAACTTAATGTGTTTTCATTACTTTTTCTATAGGTTCATCATCACTTCTATCTTCTGGTCCTCTGAAATATGATAGAACTGCTCCCAAAAAGGTTACTATTGCATATACCCCAAATACCCATTTGAGTCCAATTGCGTAATTTACTTCTCCATAAATAGGTAGGCCATTTTTATTTGAAGCAAGACCTACTGCAAAAGCAAGAATAGCTGTAGAAATAGCTGTCCCCAAGCTTATCCCTACACTGGTTGTTAAACCATGTAAAGCGCTTGCTATCCCAAGTTTTTCCTTTGGTGCAGCGCTCATAATACTGTTGCCATTGGGAGATTGAAACATTCCTATACAGATACCTATCACAATTGCCGAGATAATATATATCGACAGATGAGCATTAACATCAATTAATGCAGAAAGAACTGCAAGCATTATAGCAACACCCATCATTGCACCAGTACATAAATATCTTGCATCAACTGTGTTTGATAATTTTCCTGAAACTGCTGCAAAAATTGCCATGCCAATAGCTACTCCTGAAAGCACTAAACCAAGTTCTATTGGAGTATGGGTTATTCCAAATCTCGGTAAAAACAAGCTAAATTGATAGATAATAACTATATACCCTTGATGTTTTAATATGGCAGTAACTAAACCTATTGAGATCTTCTTGTTTTTTAACATCTTGAAATCAAGCAGAGGATTAGACGTTTTTCTTTCCCACCATATGAAAACTGGAAGAACAAGAAGACTGAAACCTAGAGCTAGCCCCGCCAAGATTCTCGCGTTTGGAATAGTTTCTGATTCAGGAAAAATACTGAAGCTTAAAACTAAAATCATTAGAAATACTGCAATTAAAAAAGATCCAAGATAATCTGCTGTTCTCTTTTCTGCTAATGGTGGAGTTTTTGGAATATTAAGATGTACTAACACTAATCCGATAGCTGCAATTGGAAGATTAATTAAAAACACACCACCAATATTCCAATATTGACCTATTACAGATCCAAAAACAGGTCCTAAGATTACTGCTATAGAAATAACAACGTTGTTTATACCTACTGCAGTTCCTCTATTCTTCTTAGTAGTAAATCTAGTTACAAGGGCCATTCCATTTGCCAGCATTCCTGTAGCTCCTAGAGATTGGATAACTCTACTGAGCACTAACCACCAAATAGAACGAGTAAGAAATTCAATGGACAAATAACAGAAAAGTGACCCAATAGCAAAACAAATCATTCCATACTGAAATATTCTTTTGTTGCTGAATCTGTCACCTAAATCTCCTGCGATAACTGTAAAAGCCATCATTACAAGAAGATATGAAAGCATCACCCACTGTATTTGTGTAGGTGTAACATCTACAAAGTTCCATGTTAATTGTGGAATGCCACCAAATTCACTGAGAGACAGGATTGTATAGCCGTAGAGAGATCTTATGTTATCCAAAATTACTACCACAATGGAAGCATCTAAAGAGGACATGAAAACCCCTATACCTACAGTACTAACTAGTGTGACAATTTTCAGTTGAGTTCCTGAGGGCATTTCTGGGTCATCTCGTTCAGAACTCATAATAGACACTCTTTCATCTCTAACTGCAACATTATAAGAGTTTTGCATTGGCTTTAGCAAAGAATTAGAAAGAACTATAATTTATATATTCAAATATAAAACATCATATGCAAATTGTTATTGTGGTCTAAAATGAACCAGACTGAATACCTAAATCATCCTTTGATTAAGCCAAATACAATTGAAGCAAGATTATACCAACAGACTCTTTTTGCTTCTTGTATAAAGGAAAATTCCCTTGTTATTTTACCAACAGGGTTAGGTAAAACCGTTCTTTATCTGATGATTACTGCACAGAGATTAGAGAAGTTTCCAGAAGGAAAAATCGTTTTTTGTGCTCCAACAAAACCCTTACTTGATCAGCATGAGCGTACAACCCGTAAATCACTAAATATTGATCAAGATAAAATTGTTCAAGTTTCTGGACAAATTGATCCAAAGAAACGCAGGGAGATTTGGGCTAATGGCCAAGTGTTCATTACTACGCCTCAAACTATACAGAATGACATAATTCAAAGAAGAGTCAAATTGGAAGAAATTATTTTTCTGTGTTTAGATGAAGCACATAAAGCTGTTGGAGACCATAGCTATGTTTTCATCGCAGAACAATATCTTAAAAGAGCAACCAATCCTTTATTGCTTGGTATAACCGCTAGTCCCGGTTCAAAAATTGAAAGAATTAATGAAGTTCAATCAAATCTTGGAATCACTAACATCGAAATGCGTGATGAAAGTTCAGATGATGTTAGGCAATATATACATGAAATTGATGAAAGCTGGGAAATTATTCCACTATCAGATGAATTTAAAGCAATTATTGATACACTAAATGATCTCTTCAAGGTTATCCTAGAGGGATTAAAAGAACTTAAAATTATTAAATCAGTCTCCCCAAAAAATAATCCCAGGAGGGAATTGTTACAGTTAAGAGCAAGAGTAAATGAAATCTACAGTAATTCAGACCAAGAAGATAGAACAGAATTCTTCAGAGCCATGTCTTTAGTAGGTAATTCAATTCGATTATCTCATGCCATAGAACTTATTGAAACACAAGGAATACCTTCGTTAAGTAAATATTTAGAAAAACAAATTAATGAGATTAAGTTTGGGAAAGGAAGTAGAGCACTAAAAGAATTAATGTTCTCAGATGAAATGCGACAAGTTGTAGAATCTGTTCAAATTCTTCAAGAAGAGAAAATTATTCACCCGAAAATTGAAAGGTTAAAGAAGATTGTAACTGAGGAATTATCTAATAATCCAAACAACAGAATACTCATTTTTGCACATTTCAGAGTAGCTGCCAAAATAATTAGTGAAGAACTAAACAAAATAAGTGGAATAAATTCCCACTGGTTTGTGGGGCAATCTTCCGCAAGAGGAGATAAAGGTCTTTCTCAGAAAGAACAAATTGAAATTATGCAATCTTTTCGAGATGGAACTTACAACTCATTAGTTTCAACTAGTGTTGCAGAAGAAGGGTTAGACATTGGTGAGTGTGAGTTAGTAATTTTCTATGATGCTGTCCCAAGTGCTATCAGATTAATTCAGAGAAAGGGACGGACAGGAAGAAGAAAGGAAGGAAAAGTAATTATGCTCATCGCTGAGGGAACTAGAGATGAAGCATACATGTGGGTATCTAAGAGACAAACTCAAAAAATGAAAAAACTCGTGAAGAGGCTTGAAAAACCCTTAAAAAGGAAAGAAACAGCAACGAAAGACAAACAAAAAGGAATTATGGATTTTCTCAAAGAAGCTGAAAAAATTTCAACCAAGACACAAGAATATCAAGAAGAAAAACTAGAAGAACTAGAAAACCTCGAAAAAGAAACTAAAGATGTTAAATTCGTTAAAGAAAAGGGAAAAATCAAAGTAATTTGTGATAGTAGAGAAAGAAATTCAGTTGTTATTAAAGAATTGATGAACAAAGATGTAGAACTAGGATTTGAAAGATTGGATATTGGTGACTATATTTGTTCAGATCAAATCGTAGTGGAGAGAAAAACCGGTGATGATTTTATCAAATCAATTTTAGATAAACGGCTATTTGTGCAAACAAAAGTATTGGTAGAAAGTTGTGCAAAACCAGTAATGATTTTAGAAGGAGACTTCAATTTATTCAGTTCATCACTTCACCCACATGCACTTGCTGGAGCTTTAACTTCTTTAGCTACAGATTTCAGACTCCCAATTATTCACACTCAAAATCAGAAAGAGACAGCAGAAATTCTATTTGCTATGGCAAGAAGAGAACAAGAAGAGAGAAAAAGAAGCATTTCAATTGGTAAAAGAAAAGGAATAGGTCTTAAGTCACAATTAGAAGAAGCCATTGCTTCTTTACCACATGTTGACCACAAGATATCTAGTAGAATGTTGAAGCATTTTGGATCGGTTAAAGAGATTATGAATGCGAAACTAGAGGACTTCTTTGAAGTACGCGGAGTTGGTGAGAAGATAGCTTCTGACATAGTTGATTTTATTTATACAAATTATAATGAAATCGAGACGGGAGAAGAGATAAAGGGGATGAAGGATGAACTAGAGTTCTTAAAAAGAGAAAAGGTAAAAAAAGAACCTAAGAATTCAGAGAATGGAGAGAATCAATAAGAGAACGAATTGAAGAAGAAATTTTTTCTATTTCTTTGGGATCCGATGATTCTTTTAATTTTGCATTCAGGTCAGTTATTTTTTCCAGCATTATTTTAGCAGTATCTGCTAGAGCAGGAGGTAAAGAGCTGAAATCATATGAACTGAAATTGTTTGGTGAAGAACTTGCTGCTGGTTGTTGAGCCTCTGATGTTTTAGTTGGGGGCATTTCAGATTTTGAATCCACCAGAACATATTCTTTTTTACATTTTACACAAACGACTTTTCCATCTTTTTCATAAAGAGGTTCTACACAAACAGGGCAGGCTTTATTGATCATCTTCCAACCCTTTAGAAGTAAGTCAGCTCCTGCAGCGACAGAAGCATCTGATTCTTTTGATGGAGACATATGAAAACAGTGAAAAGTTACTATAAAACGTTAATTGTCTTTCACAAGTAAATAATGAATATCCCAGTAATACATTCTATCAAAAGAAAATAGTTAAGCTCTTAAGACTAAGAAATAAGTACTGTGATTCTGAATGGTTAAAAAAATAGAACGAACAATTGAATCTATTCCTAAGTTGTCTGCAAAACCAGATAAAGGGAGAGTTATTCTCAAAATAGAAGATTTGCTTACAGAAAAACCTCGAGCTAGTGTAAAAGAGATAGACGATACCTACAAACTGATAAAGATGCTAAAAAAC
>JAGLXK010000466.1 GCA_023132955.1 Candidatus Heimdallarchaeota archaeon | reverse complement strand
AAAGAGCATTTAGCTCTTCTGAAATGCGTATATCTTCCATAGTTGTCGTTGCACCAATATAGATGTAATCGCCATCTAAGTGTATTCCAGAGAGATCCTTTTCTGATAAAAAGAGTGGATCTGATAGACTTTCCTGCTGAACTAACAAATCTGTTGCTCCAGCAACAAGAATCCCTTCTTTAAGCAGTTTTGTTTCACTCGATTCTTTTAATTTTTCAAGCTGATTTGGTATATCTGAAAAATAAGATGGTAATATACGCTCTTCAATGAGTTTTTGGATTCTCTCTTTTGATTTTTTATCCTCAACAGAGATTTCCTTTGCTAACTTCTCTGTTGATCTAATAATTGCAGCATAGGCTCCACATCGACATAAATTCCCTTCAATAGATGTTAGAATATCTTTTTTCTCAAGTTTTTCATTTAGGAAAAACCCAGTTAAACTAACGACGAATCCTGGTGTACAAAAGCCACACTGACTTGCTCCCTCATCTACCAACGCTTGTTGAATGGGACTTAATTTCTCTTGATTTAATCCTTCAATTGTTACAACATGTTTGCCAACAATTTCACCTAGAGGAAGAATACAGGATGTAACAGCTTTGTATTCAACATTTTTATTCTTTAACTCTCCTAGAAGCACCATACATACTCCACACTCCCCTTCATGACAAGCTTCCTTAACTCCTTTCATACCTTTTTTTCGTAAGAAATCAAGTGTAGAGTTACCTAATGGTTCATCTATTTTTAATATTTCTTGGTTAAGAATAAATTTCATCATTCAAACCTTTTTTCTAATTCCTTAATTGATAAAGATTCTGTGTTTATCAGTCCTTCAACTGCACTAACGTCTTTTAGACCATTACCAGTTATAACAAGACAAACTGTATCTGATTCAGTTATTTTTTCTTCGTAAATAAGTTTTTTCAGCCCTCCAAAAGGAACAGCTCCAGCTGGTTCAGCGAATAAACCTGTTTCTTTTCCTAATTCTGCTATAGCATCTAGGATTTCTTCATCTGTGAGAGCGATAAAATAGCCATTACATGCTTCAATATACGTACAAGCTTTTATCACATCACGAGGGTTACCTACAGAAATACTATCAGCAACAGTGTTGCCCTTGATAGCTAGAGGAACATATGGTTTACCTTTATCAAATACTTCTTTTATCGCAGGAATGCCTTCCGCTTGAACCCCAATAATTCTGGGGATTTTATCTGTTAAGCCAATTTCCTTGAATTCCCAGAATCCTTTGTAAAGAGAACTAATCACTGTCCCATCTCCTACACCAATGAGAACATAATCAGGCACTTCAAAATCATTCTGAATAATTATTTCAAATGCTCCAGTCTTTTTTCCTTCTAGAAGATACGGATTTATTGCCGCATGTCTGCAGTACCAACCTTTTTTGAGTCCAAGCTCAAGAGACACATCATAAACCTCATCATATGTTCCTTCAACTGCCATTACCTCTGCTCCAGAAATTTCTAGTTGAGCTCTCTTACCAGCTGGTATTGATGCAGGAACGAAAATGTATGTTTTTATATCGGTATGAGCATTAAGCATAGCTAATGATGAAGCTGCATTTCCAGTTGATGCACAAAAAAGAATGTCGTTCCCTTCATCAAGAGCTTTATTGATGGCAACTGAACTTGCACGATCTTTGTAGGAACTAGATGGATTGGAACCATCATATTTGACTAGTACATTCTTGATACCTAAAAGATCAAATCTGAACAAAGGTGTTCCACCAATATGCTCATCAAATTTGCATTTTGGTTTGGTTGGGAGAAGAAAATCAAACTGATACATAGAAGCCTTCTTATCAAAAATTCTTTCCTTTAGAAATGCATCAACTCTTAAGGTATCATAATCATAAACAACTTCCAAAGTACCCATTATGTAACCACAATCTTCACAGTAATAGAGACCTGGTTGGGGGTCAAATTCCTTCTTACAAGTTATGCATCTTAAAAAATAGTTATTCATCGAAGTACTCCATAAATTGCGTCTACAGGACAACGAGATTCACATAACCCACAGTGGATGCATTTCTCTTTATCTACAATAATAGTTTCTTCAGCTGCTGATAGAGCTCCAGCTGGACAGATTTTCACACAAAGCATACACATGGTACATTTTTCATTAAAGGATGGATGATCATCTACAGCTGTGTCAACATCTTTGAAGAGAGTGGTTTTCCTAATTTGTCTAATTTCTTCAATTGATGAAAATCCATACTTTTCAAGTGCTTTAGGAAGATCTTTAACTATCTTATCATACAGTTGTCTTCCTTTGATAAGTGCTGAGGAAAGCATTTGCACAAGATCTGCTCCAGCAAGAATGAATTCAAGCACATCTTCAGCTTTTCCTATTCCTCCAACACCAATAATTGGTATGTCGGGATATGCTTTTCTAATATTGTAAACTCGATGAAGTGCTATCGGTTTAATTGATGGACCACTCATCCATATTTGCTCAGCTAAGAGAACTGATCGTTTTTTCAGATCAATCGCCGTTCCTGGTCCAAGTGAATTGATTGCAACTATACCTGTTGCTCCAGCATCAATTACAGTTTTGACAAATCCAAGAAAGTCATCTACATGAGGACTGAGTTTCATAAAAATAGGTTTGTCAGTGTTTTCTCGGATACTTCTCACTATACCTGCAAGAAGATCTTCTGAAACATAGTGAGTGGAAATCTCAAACATATCAGCAAAAGGTTCAAGTTTTGGAATGAGATATCTGAAATCTTCTTCTTTATAACCTGCACTAATAACAACTGGTTTTTTCTTATCTTTGTGGATAGTTGGTAGGATTTCATTTATCCAAACATCAGAATGCAGCTCAGACCAAAGTTCACAGTTGTAGATAGCATTTGTAGTGCCTGCAATACATGGCTTAGGAACAATGGCACCTTCAACTGAAATAGTCTTTGCAACATTATAACCACATGAATTGTTATTGAAGAACTGCATATTCTCTAATCCTTCCACAATAGGACCAGCAGCTGGTCCAAGGGGATTATCAAAATGCAAACCGAGTAATTTAACTGATAAATCCATTTAAGCATCACCTAACCTTTTCCATAAGGCTTTAGATGCCTTATGAGCGTCCTTATATAATTTTTCCTCATCAAAAATACTCTTGTAGTTCTGAATGAGAGTCTTACCTTTAACTATTACACATGAAGGTTTGAAATTTTCAAACAATCCAAAGAACACATGACCAAAAGCGTTGTTTCTATCCATATCTGTAGGATTGAGATAAGGAACAAGCACGAAATCAGCTACATAACCTTCCTTGATTTTACCAATTTTGATACCCAGTTGACGTCCAAAGTATTCATAAGAGTCATTAATGTAGTTGAGCAACTCATCAAAACCAATTCCTGCTGCATCGTTGATCCCAGCTTTGCCTGCAAAGAAGAAATAAGTCCATTCTTTAGCAATATTTGTTCCAAGCCCATCATTACCTATGAGAATCTGGATATTGTTATCTCGGAAGAGGTCTATGTTGAAAGCACCAACAGCATTGTTCATATTAGATGTAGGATTGAGAACGATAACAGCTTTCTTTAGACTAATGTTTTTAGCTTCTTCTTCATCAATGTGGACACAATGAGCAAGAATGGAATCCTTGTTCAAAAGCCCATACTTCAAATATCGATCAATAACTCTTGTGTTGTATTTTTCTAGAGAATCATCTTCATCTTCTTTACTTTCAGCAACATGAACATGGATAGGAGCACCTTTGAGAACCCTTGATACTTTATCAAGAGTTTCTTCTGAAAGACTCATCGAAGCATGCAAACCGAACATTCCTTTGGAGTCAAAAGAATCATATTTTAGTCCAGCTAGGTTTTCTTCAAAACATTCATCAACATTAAATCGATCACTGGTTTCAAAACAAAATATTCCGCGCATTCCAAGTTTATCAACAATGGCTTTCTTGAGAGCCTCAATGCTACCAATTATGTCTATTCCGCTTGCATGATGGTCTATTAATGAAGTTACACCACTTTTCAAAGATTCTAATCCATAGACCATAGCACTATGAAAAGTAGAAGTATTATCTAGCTTGCTATCGAACTTCCACCAAAGTTGTTCTAAAATGTCTCTGAAACTCTTAGGATTAAAAGGAATGGAAGCTCCTCGAACAAGTGTAGAATAGATATGAGTGTGAAAATTGATAAGTCCTGGAAGTAGAATTTTGTTCTTACCGTCAATAATTTCACCATCAAAATCAGGAAAATTCTTCATATTTCCAACTGCGTTGATTTCTTTACCATAAATACAATATCCGTTTTCAATATAGGTTTCATAATCATATATTTTCACATTGATTATTGCCTTCATGGTTTTACAATACCTTACTTTCATATGAATTTTGTCTTTCTTGGTGGTTAATGAAGAAAGTTAATTAGAGGTAAATTTGAACTAAAGGGGAAATGTTTTTATTTCTAGCAATTGTTGTTGACAATTTGAAAAATCTAGTTTGTTGTAAACAAGACTAGAAATAAAGAAAGGTTGATATTATGAAAAATGAAAAAAAGAAATTCTATTTGAGCCTGAGTGTTCTGATGATTATGTTTTTAATAAGTGCTTCATCTCTTAATTCTCTTAGCACAAGAGCTCTAGTAGAGGAAAAACATAATCAATACAAAATAGATTCCTTTGATCGATCTACT
>JAGLXK010000465.1 GCA_023132955.1 Candidatus Heimdallarchaeota archaeon | reverse complement strand
AGAGTATTAACACGCTTAAGACTAATAATCGCTGAAGTGGCAGATGTTCGAAGTCATGTTGTTACAACAAATACTTACTTTCAAGATGACTTAAAACTCAGTAAAAATGATCTAAAAGAACTTGGTAAAAGAATCGAAGATGAATTCGACATTAGGTTACCTAAAAAAGTTTTCAAGGAATTTAGCACCGTTGGAGAAATTGTTGGTCTTATTGAAGCAGAAAGGGGAAGATAGATAAAAAAAATAGATATGGAGAAGGATCTAAAGTATTTTTTCTCCTTCTTCTAAACTTAACATTGTAAAACCGCTTATCATCTTTGGATAGAAGTCAGTGGCTTTCTGAGGCATTCTTTCATGGTTCTTAGAAACTTTTAGCACTTCATCAGCAGCAGTTGGATTAAGAATAAAAGCTACTTTGTAAGTACCTTTATCGACCTCTTCAACAGCTTCATTCCACCATCTTTCATAGAAAATGTCATCATCGATGTGAAGTTCTTCAAGACCCATGATTCCATGGAATATCATATCTCTCAAAATGACTACATCTAGATTTTTATATTCCTCACTTACATCGCTGACATATCTATTGATTGCAGAAATGTCTTTCATTATCAAGGAAATAGCTCTGCTATCTTGATACATAACAAAAACATGTTTATCCTTATTCTCTCCAAGGAATTTAGGAATTTCGGATTTCATAATTTCATCCATGTCAAAGAACATCTTGAGTTCATTCATTTTATCTTCAGTTACAGTGACTTTAGCTAAGCAACGATGAGTTGCTAAGATGACCAATCCTTCGTCCTCAACAGGAACTAAATAAGTCATTCGAAATTCAGGTGCAGCATTTTCATTGATAACGCCAGCTTCTTCTCTGCGCATATCTCGATAAGTGATAGCTGTTTCGTAGCGGTGGTGTCCGTCTGCAATTACTAATTGTTGTTCAGCAAATGCATCTTGAACAATCTTAATCTGCCCTGGATTTGTAATTTTCCAGATTCTATTTAAAACACCCAAATCATCTTTAACCTTTATTAGAGGTTCTTCTTTTGCAATTTCATCAAACAGATTAATTGTTTTCTTTTCTGGATCTGAATAAAGTATAAAACCAGTTTCTAAGGTGTGTCTGGTTGTCTTCAACATGTTCAATCTATCGATTTTGGGTCCACTGTGTGTTTTTTCATGAGGTAAAACAATATTCTCATTGAAAGGATGGAGTCTTAATGCTCCTATGAATCCTTTTCTGATATATTGCTTTCCAAATAATTCATATTCTTGATAATAAACATAAATTCCAGGAATTTCTTCTTTTTCCAATATTCCTTCAGCTAACCATAGTTCCAACCTTTGTCTTGCGACTTCATACCTATTTTCTTCAATTGGTAAGGTTAATCTGCAATAGTTATAATCTGATAGAGTGTAATAAGCAAATTGCATTTCTGCATTGATTTTATCATAAGGCTGGACTACTAGCTTTTCGATGTCTCCAGCTTTTTCAGTATATCTTATAGCTTTGAATGGTTTAATGTCTACCATTGTAATCAAACTAGCTCTTCAAGAACTCTATTTTAATTTTGTTGTTAGAGTATACAAAAGGACAATTGGTGATGAAGAAAGAGATATGGCTACTGTTGATAGTTTGAAATTTAAATTGTGAGTTTTACTTAATCCCCCATATTTCCTTTGTTTTTTGTTCTAATTTCTCCAATTCTTTTAAGGATGGTTTCTTCTTTCCTTCTTCAAATTCATGAACTTCATCTAGAACATATTTATTGAGAGGAGTTGGAACATTGTATTTTTCCCCTTGTTCAACTAAATAACCATTAAGAAAATCGATTTCAGTTCTTCTCCCACTCTCAATTGATTGTAGGCTAGATGATCTAAGATTTTTGTATTTTCTTCCAATAATCTTGATTATAATTTGTTTATAAAAGTGCTTGAAAGAAAAACCATGAAGTTCTTTTTTCGTCAAAGCTAGTGAGCTAATATTCAGGTTGTTTAATTTCTGTAACTGCACACCTTTAGCTTCAGCTAC
>JAGLXK010000464.1 GCA_023132955.1 Candidatus Heimdallarchaeota archaeon | reverse complement strand
ATGTCAATGGACCCATCATCAAGTATTGATATTTCAGTGTATATCGATGGAACCTCAAAGTAGTAATCTTCCATTCTTGGATTAGATTCGGATATATCATTTTCTCTTGCTATTGAAAATGATGGTGATAAGCTTAAAGTTAATATCACAATACTAAGAACCACAAATGTTTTTTTTAAAGTCATTATATCTCCCCTTTTAATTTCGCTTATGAATACTAAACTTTTTCCATTGCATGGGTGTATTCTGTTGATAAAATACAAACCGATGTTTGATACGCATATTGAATCCATATCTATTTTTAATTGTAAAAGTAGAACCGGAGTTTAATCTTCTAGAAGAACAAATGCTCTTCAGCTTCTTTGTCCTTTTTTTTCTTTCTTCGCTTTCTTTTCTGAATAGGTTCGTCTTTAGGTTTAACAGGTTCATCCACATCAACTTCTTTATCTAGTTTAGTAGCTACTTCTGTCAAAGTTTTGTATAACAAAGAACGCATTTTTAATTTTGTCTCTTCATCAAAAATAGTTTTTAAAGCAGCATAAACAGTTTGATTTGCATATTTAGGTATTAAACTCAGAGCAATTTGCTTAGGATATACATCGTGTTCATTTTTGATTGTTTCCAAGATTAATTTTCTCATTGCAGCTTTTTTTAGTTTCTTTCTTTTGTGCAATTGCCTAAGTGCAGCAGATCTGACAACATCGTTTAAATCATTTTTTAAAATATTCAGAAGCATCTCATCAGTATCCGAAGAAGACATCTCACCAAGTGATTCAGCAATAGCTAATCTAACGTTTCTATCTCTTTCATAAGCATAAAGCTCACTCAATTTTTGGGCTATATCACTATCTTCAAATTTTGTAACAGTCATTATAGCTTTAATGCGAGTTTTATAGTATTTGTCATTCTCACTTACTTGAATAAGAAAATCTATCAAATTCTGACTTTTTTGTTCATTTCCTAATTTATCCAACAACTCAAATTTAGTATAATCGGGAGAATTTTTGAATTTCTTCATCATCTTAGCTAATTCTTTTTCCATTACATCTAAATTATGCTTTGTGCTTTTATAATTTACTAACAATCCAGCCCCGATTTTTCTTAAATTGGGGTTTTTATAACAT
>JAGLXK010000463.1 GCA_023132955.1 Candidatus Heimdallarchaeota archaeon | reverse complement strand
AACATTAGATTTCAGCTAAGAAGACGTATTCAAAGAGTTTGGAAGCTCCAAGAAGAGAACCTTAATGCAAGGTTCTATTTTCTAAATATTCGGTCTTACTTGAAACTTAATATCTATGTATTCACCGGGTAATTTTTCTTGCAGATCATGTAAGGTATCACAACGATTTCGATAAAAATCTACAGTTGATTCATGAGGAACATCATTATATGTATCTTCCCGGGTAGATAGAAGTGCATCTCTAGGTATTCTATCAGATGGATTCTCCGGAAGTATTATATTCAAAATCTCCTCTTCAGGAGTACCATTTTTACTTCCATGATGACTTATTTTGATAAAATGTACTGCTTTGAGGACTTGTTCTTCTTGTTTAAGATCCCTCATAGTTAGCCAACTTCTTTCTTCAGCATCACCAGTAAACAAAAACCTTAATCCTCGCCAAGTTAAGCAAAAAACTATACTTGTATTATTTTTTGCCTTATCAATTGTTAGAAGATTTTCATATACTCTTTGGCGCATCTCAACTAGATTGTAGAAATCCCCAGCATCTACTCCATGAGGTGGAACGACCTTTATTCTTCCAGATAGTTTATTGTTTGCTCTTAGTTTTCTTGTAAAATACAAACTCTCAGATGCAGGATAGTATCTTCCATAGTAAACGGAAGTATCTTCTTCTGGCGCCCAGATTTCAAATTGTGTATCGTTAAAAGGATGGCGACCATTAAGATTAGTTTTTCTGTGAATGTAACTAATTTTACTAGAATCTGTTAAGCTTCGTAAATATTTAATGCACTCTTTTGTACTTCTAGGATTATTATTTAATCTCATAGATTTAATTTTATCTGAAGTTGGTACACCTGATGCTCTTAAACTTGAAAGATAATTATCGATATTTGAATAGAGTTTTTCAAACCTCAAATGATATTCTTTGGCTTCAGGATAATTATCATAATAATCTGGTGCAGCAGAAGCTGTCATCCAAACGTACTTAGTCTGGAGTCTATTACACAATTCTACAGCATCATTTAAGTAAATTTTTTCCTCAGCATAGTTTAGTCCTTGTACATGATCTAGATGTTCATGTGTCATAATATAGAGATCCAGAGGAGACCCATTAAGTACATTAAGAATATCTTCAACAACATCTCCAAAAACTTCATCTCCTCCTCCTTTTGATTTGAATAAAACATTTCCTACATCAATCAAGATGTAACGGATTATTGGTTGACCATCAGATTTGCTATCGGGAACTGAAATAAGAAAAGCATCACCGAACTCAACATTATATGCTCTAATTGTTAATGTATCCATTAAACATCTCCTCTTTTAATAATGTGAAGGAAATTACCTGTACTACTCACTCGCAAGACATTGTCAATTACTTCAGTTTTTATATCGGTGATTGATAATTCTTCTTGTTGTTTTAATTCCTCTTCAGTTAACTTAAGAAAGCCTTCTTCAATCAAATGTTTTAAGAAATCGTCTCTATCCTTTCGTTGAAAATCATATTCCTTCAACACCAATTCCCCTATTTCTTCTTCTTTAAATTGTTTCTTCAAGCTATCTGGGTCAGATGTCAATCGTGCAAGTATTCCACCTTCCTTTTTTTTATGATCCCAGCTAAGAACCAAAGTTGTACCAACTGTTATAGAACGCCGATTAGGGTAGTTCTTACCTATTTCATTTTTTTCTTCATAATCCCAAATTATTTTAAATAAGTATTCATCTCCCTCTTTTGTTAGAGGATGGTTGGGGTCATACTTTTTCTTTAGGTGTAAACGTGGTCTAACTTCAAACTGTACTTGTTCTGGAATAAGAAGTAGTGATCGTTTATTGTTTACAAAATCATAAGCAGCCCAATCGCTAGCTATTAAATTTGGAACATCATAACCTTTTAAGGAATCTTTATCAAAATCTATTGTTACGTTTAGAACTTTTTCATCTGAAATGATAGATCTTTTAACGAATTCTTTACGTATCAAATTTCTCATAGTTTCATCTGCAGGATATGCAACATAATCTACAGCTATCATAGCTCTTCCAAAATCTGCAAAAGACACTTCACCAGGTGGGAGATAATCAAGTGCTCTGAACACCATTCTTTTCAATCTTCTTGCTGCTGTCCATATACTCCTACCTGAAGATGAAAATGCTTCATGAAGATTTTTCTCTTTATCTTCGCTCTTTTTGCTTTCTTTAGTTTTTATTTGAACATAGATCTCATTAAGCACACTATATAGGGCTCCGCTTAAAACCTCACTAACTTCATGTGGATCAAAACGTTTCACAGTATGTTCATCAGCTTCTAACTTCAGGTTCTTCTTATTATACAGATCTCTTAATCCTCTTGTACCTTGCAAAGCATTACCAAATTCCTCAGCAATGGAACTGAATACCGAAGATTTTTTCAAAGAACTTCCAACTACTTTGAAGATATGTCTTCGCAAAGTATGACTATCAAAAGCCATGAGTAAAGCAGTAAAATCTGCAAGAGCCTCGTGAATGGCTAGAGATTGAGGTGTAGATGCATCTAAAAGATCAGGAACTATTCCATCTATAATTGCATGTGCAGTTTCATGTGCAACAATATCTCTAGAAAGACAAGAATATATAGTCTTGTTCTTCGCTAGAGGGGATTGGAAAAAGAAAAATTGTAAACTATGAGAATCGCGATGGTAGAATGCGTTTGCCCATTCACCAGCTCTTGGAACTATAAGTAATTGAGATGAATCAAATGCCCATTTTACTGGACGACCTAAAGTGTGAGATCTAGTATCTGTTACTTTTTTATCTCCAAATTTCCTATGTAAAGGACTAGCATATGTTGTACCTTCAAATAAATAAAGCGTTTTAAGAACTGTAGCGAAAGTACTTACTTGCATGAATACTGGTTTATACAATTCTACATCCTTCAAGCTAGATAAAAGACGTCCTTTCTTAGCTTTCTTATCTGAGTAGATCCCACGTTTTCTTCTTCTAGTAGGTGGTTTAAAAATTGCACTTTTTTCAAGAATACTTGTTTCTGGACAAAAATCTACAACAGCTATTCTTTCTATTACAGGTCCATCAAGAAAAAACTCCTCATCAGGGATAAAGCCTTCAACTACAGGCAGATTTTTCACTCTTGAAGTCAAAGGATCTTGAATCATTATTGGAACTTTCACCCTCATTTGTATCATTGTACGTCTATGTCTTTATTATTGTTAAATCTTGCTGAAAACTAGTTTTTTGAATCAAATATACAAGTGGAGTAGCAAAAATCAATTGGATATCAAAATATCTAGAAGGTAGGACTAAACAATACATCCAAAGAACATTGGAAAGAAGATTTTAATTGTTTGATAATGTTATACTCCAAAAAAGGTAAAATGCTTGGCAAGAGAATTTAGAAAAAAAGTTCAGATAGTAGATGTTAATGATGTTCCCATAAATGAAACTATTTTTTGATACTATTTGAATGATAATTTCTTTTGGGATTAAGTTTATCACAAGATGCCTTTGAGGAATACATGAAAAGAATCTAAAAATAATAAAGTGATTATCAGTCAAGAATTAACTGATAATCAGTGACTATCTTAGCTAATATACTATTGCTGAAGATACCGAATTCCCAAAGTAGGACCACCAAAATCCGAAAATTGCTAAATTACACCCTATGTAGAATCTAGCTCCTTTGTAATATGGATCTGTATATACATATGCGTAGCTTCCACATGTAAGTTTTGCTGATTCAGCTCTATTATCAAAACCAAACCAACTAAGATAGGGATAATATTTGGGGTATCTTACATAACAGTAAACATATCCTCCTGGAAGTGTTACAGTTGCACCACCCCACCAAGTGTAATCATATAGATGTAAACTATGGATTGGTCTTTCATAATGTGGATCATGCTTTTCTAGAACTTTTTGTATCTCATCATGTTGATCTGGTTTGAGTTTATGTTTATCTAAGAATTTTTTGTATTTTTCTGTTGCTTCTTCAACTTTCTTAACTTGTTGCTTTTTTATCTTTTCAAGATCCTCAGGTGTTTTTTCTTTAGTAAATTTCTTGGCTAATTCTTTGTCTTTTTTGTATTGATCTAACAGTTTTCTGTCCTTTAACCATTCTTCAAATTTTTCTTCAGTTGTAAAAGCATAAATCTTTCCATCGGTTTCTGATTCTTTAGGTGCAGCAAAAAAAGGGATATCTTTTCCTTTTTCTTTCTTAAACTCTTCTGCTTCGTAATCCTTCTCGGGTCCTTTGATACGTTTCTTATCTTCAGAAAGAGTATACTCCTCTCCATCAATTATTACTTTTGAAATATCTTTCTTCATACATATCAACCTCCTTGTAATATGAAGTAACCGGTATTCACATACATTTATATAACTGTTCGTATGTTTGATTCGAATCGCGCTTATATCATTAGACAATCCTTTTATATTCTTTTGTTTAACATTTCCTTTTGAAATGTAATAAATAGATAAGATATTTTTGTTATTCTTGTATCTTAAGTTGGATAATACAATTGGAAAGTAAGGATAAAGGAATCTTTTTAGAACCATTAGGTAGTGATACAACAATAAATAATCAAAAAATAAAGTTTTGTCCAAACTGTAACCTAGAAATACCCCAAAAAACTTATTCTTGTCCAAGATGTGGTTCTAAACTTTCAAGAATTGTTCACTAAAAGGATATATTGAACTCCAAGAAGAGGACCTTAATGCAACCTTAATCGACCTCATCTTCTCGTATATTTATTGATTTCCTTTTTTCTATTATCGCTCTCTGATTTATCTTCCAATAACAATTTTTCAATTGAGAAGAATCTTCTTCTAATCACCTTGATTGAGAAATGTAAAACAATCAACCCTAGAGCTATTAGATTGATATACCAATATCGTTTTGACAATGAATTATACTACAGACCTGCTAATTTCAATTCTTGTATGCAGAGTATTCGTATCAGTGAAACAAAACAAAAATAAATTACAGCAATGAAAATAAGAGTCCCAATATGCTAGAAATTTTTGGAAAATTCTTGACCAAACGATATGTTTTTTATTTATGACTTGCAAAGTTTTACGAGTGATTTGCAGTGTCAAACCATATTATGTCTGAAGAAACAAAAATAATAGAACTAATAGACAAATTCCCCTTTCTAGAGGAGCTATTAGTGGAATTAGATCCTATTTTAAAACGCTTTCAAAACCCTATTATTCGTAAAACTGTGGGTAAAAAAGCTACACTGACTGATGTTGCCAGTCTTATTAATCAAGATCTCAAATCGGTAATAGATTTTTTCTCAAGCAAAATTGAACAACACATAGGGGATAAAGTGGACGTACAAATTGGTTCAACTGGTAAAAGTGGTTTTGAAGATGAACATGTACGAAAGAAAGAAATGCTCAAAGCTCTCGTTTTGGAACTTCACGCAGGAGGAGAAAAATCCGCACTGAAAGCTCGGTTCAAGGAAATATTAGGAGATGTAGAGGCTACAGATATAGCTTCAATGGAACAAGAGTTAATCAATTCTGGAGAGTTAACAGTCGATCAAATCACCTTGTTATGTGATTTACATGTAGGAATCTTTGAGGATTCATTGGAAAAAAATCTTAGACCCGAAGAATCTCCAGGTCACCCAATACATACTTACATGGAAGAAAATCGTTTTGCTGAAGAGTTGATTGCAGATATCAGAGAAAATCCTACTCCTGAATTAATTCAAAAACTAGCCGATATTGAGATTCACTATACTAGATTAGAAAACCAACTGTTTCCTATGTTAGAAAAGAAAGAGTTCGAAGGTCCTTCTCAAGTCATGTGGGCAAAACATGATGAGGTTCGACAATTGATTCGTCAAGGAAGCGAAGTTGATGCTGAAGAATTTGCTACACAAGTAGAAGATATGATTTTTAAAGAAGAAACTATACTCTTTCCCACAAGTTTAGAACTTTTAACCGTTCAAGATTGGCAAAAAGTGAAAAATGGAGAAGAAGAAATAGGTTTTGCTTGGGTTTCTCCTGGTGATGAATGGAAACCTATTACTCCAGAAATTATTCATGAAGTAGAGGAACCTCCACAATTAGCAGATATCTTGTCTATGCAAACCGGAAAGCTTACACTTGAACAGATTAATTTGATTATGACTAATCTTCCAATTGAAATATCCTTCATTAATGAGAATGAGGAAGTAGCATATTACTCTGATACTAAAGAAAGAATTTTTCCCCGTAGTCCTGGTGTTATAGGTAGAAAAGTCCAAAGATGCCACCCACCAAAGAGTCTTGATAAAGTAATGAAAATTATAGAAGCGTTCAAGACTGGTCAAAAAGATGTAGCTGAATTCTGGATAAATATGAACGGTAAATATATTCACATACGTTACTTCGCAATTCGAGATAACTCTGGAAAATATCGCGGGACATTAGAGGTTATGCAGGATGTTACATCCATTCGAGCATTAGAGGGAGAAAGAAGATTGATTAATTGGGGAGAAGATGCTAAGTAGAAAGGGAATTTCCTTTTCCTCTTATTTATCCCTATGCATTTTTATTAGTCTTCAAGCTAAATAGTTCAATGGGGTAGAAATAGTTGCTTTAATGGGGTTGAAAATGGATCACATTTTTTTATAAATTAGGTTTTTTGAAAATTTCACTAATTCTCAAATTCAAAGCTACAACCCTTTAAAGAACAATATATTTGATATCGTAACTAAAGCTTTTTTAGGTTAGTTCTATTCTAAAGTGTAATGAGCATTGGTGATCCA
>JAGLXK010000462.1 GCA_023132955.1 Candidatus Heimdallarchaeota archaeon | reverse complement strand
TGACTTCTTTAGTCCAAGTTTTTATTATTTCGAGGGTTTCATCAAGATCTTCCATTTCAGCTCCAGAGGCTCCTTTATGCCCTCCTCCCGACATTGTATTTGCAAGTAAATCTACTCTGTATTTTTCAACATCTTTGATTGACAATGCTCTGTTTAATCTCAGACTTACTTTGGTTTCTTCTGGGAAGACAGTAAGATATGCAACCCCCTTTACTCCTCTTTTCTGCAACTCTGATGATATAGCTGCAGTATTATAATGAAGAGGGTCATCTATAAGAATAATAAAATCAGTAATTACAATTTCTTGTGCTATATTGAAAGATTCTTTTCGAGAATTTCGTAGTCTCTTCACACGATGTAAAACATCCTTTTCCCATAAACCATCTAACCCTTTTGATGCCAATAATTCTATAACAAGATCATGCTCAGCGATTGTGAATGTTGATTTACATACATCTTCTAAAAACCAAACTCTTTCATCCCAATCATACTCACTTAAATTTTCCTTAATTTCCATGGGAGCTGGTGTGCTATAACTAGCTGTGTCAGTAATTTTTGTAATTTCAGACAATTCAACCATGAAATCTGGTAATTTATCTCCAAAATATTCTGCAATAAGAGTGGCACCACTTGGTGATTTAGAATCAAAAATGGAAACCTTTGACTTGATTTCCACTCCTTCGTTCGAAATATGGTGATCAAAAAAGTATTCTATTTTGTTTGAATTGAAAGGACTAAGGTCTAATATTGCAAACCAGCTTGCATCAATTAACACCTGAGATATCTTATCTTCCTTAAATAGAGGATAATCTATTGGAATATAAACTAAATCTTCATCTGCAAAGAGATAACGAAACAAAGCAGCTGAAACTAGACCATCAGGACAATTGAAATGGTAAGCAACTTTTTTCTTATTACTTAAAGTTCGCTTTAGAACTTCAGACCCGTATTGTTTCCTTTGTCTTAGAATTTTGTCTAAAGATTTTTCATTCATGTTTTGTCACCTTTTAAGTTCGCATAGATTCTTATATTTTTTTGGAGAATTACAGATAATTCTTCTAGTTCTACATTTTTTATTTCTTCAATTTTACTTAATACTTCTGGAATAATACCTGGAGAACCAGTTACTCTTACATTATCTATAGTGTATTTAACATTACCATCTGATTCAGTCAGAATTCGATGTAAAGGTGCGTTTTTCAAAACCTCAATATGAGTGGAACCTGTAAGAACTGAAGGATTGATACTAAAAAAATAATCTCTCTCTAGGAATTGATTAAAGACTTTTTTTGGTCCGGAATACCAATGTATCAAGATGTTTTCAGAAGGGATTTTGTAAGAAGTAAGAATATCTGAAGTTTCTTCTTCAGCTCCTTTTAGATGGATGTTTATGGGTAAACTGTTTTTCTCAGCTTGCTCTAAGAAAAATCGAAAATATTCTTCCTGGTATAAATAACGTTCTTCTCTTTTGATGAAATGATGATCTAAGCCTATTTCACCTATAACAATTATTTCATTATCATTGATAATTTGTCTGAAATCAGCCTTAAGTTCTTCTTTCATTTGTGTTTTTGCTTTCCAAGGATGAATCCCTATCCCTGGAATTATTCTTTTGAATTCTTTGCTCATTTCAAGGATTTTGCAAGATTCGGAAATATTGGATGAAACACCAATAACGTATTCCAAGCCTGAATTTTTCCACTTTTCCATAGAAGTAGAAATATCAAAATCTTTCATAAAATCCTTATTTGCTATATGGCAATGAGCATCGTGAAATTTCATTATTCTAACTTCAATCACATCTTTTATATCTTTTCACATTAATTATACATGTATGACTAAAGAACTCCTACCCTTAGAAGAGAGAATAAAACTGCTAGAACAAGAGGTAGAACGTTTAAGAAGAATGCTAGAAGCACATATGAAAGATCATGGTGTTTCACCACCATTTCAACCTGGAACTCCTCCAGATCGACCATATGAACCAGATCGACCATATAAACCAGATCGTCCTGATATTGGGCCACCAAAAGAATTCTAGTATAATTGAATTACTGAGTTGAGCGTAGAATGCCAAAAGATGACTATGATACAATGGTACGTAAAATGATTAAAGGCAGCGAAGTTGTAGTTGAGGTTTTAGATGCCAGGTTTCCAAGCTTATCGAGATCTGGTAGATACGAACGAATGGTTCACAGAGACCCAACAAAAAAACTATTGATTGTCCTGAATAAGGTTGATCTTGTTCCTGATCATATTGTAAAAAAATGGAGAAGAATTTTAAGAAGTGAGGGATTCAAAGTTATACCAACTTCAGCTCGAGAAAGATTAAGCACTTCAGTACTGAGGAATGCAATCCTTTCTGCAGTTAAGGATGATATGTTCTATATTATTGCTTGTTTTATAGGTCTCCCAAACACTGGAAAAAGTTCCTTGATCAATATTCTAAAGGGGAGATCAAGTGCACCAGTAGCCCCTATCCCAGGATTCACTAAAGCATTACAAGCTCTTAGAATAACTACAAGATTAAAGATTTATGACACACCTGGAGTGATCTCAAAGAGATTATCCATGGCTGATCAGATACTTCTTGGTATAGCTAAACCAGAAAAACTCTCAGATCCTGTTAAAGGTGCATGGTCATTAGTACAAAGTATTGATAAAATTAATTCTGGAGCAATTAAAAAAACCTATGAAATTGAATACGAATCTCCTCCTGAGTTTTTGGAGAAATTTGCTGAAATAAGGCACAAGAGGAAAAAAGGTGGAGATTTAGACCTAGAAACAGCTGCTCGAGTTTTTCTTACCGAGTATAATAATAAAGCTAAGATACCTGTTTGGGAAGATCCTGACGAATATCTGCGTCTTAAACAAGAAAAGAAAGATAAAGAAAATGTATAAACTTATTTCCTTTTAACTTTAAATTTATGATGAGTTGTTGAAACTTTCATAATTTGCAAAATATGCATGATTGTTTGTTGCATAAACACCGCTTGGAATACCTTCCACTGCACAATTTCCAACAAGGGAAGGATCTTGTCTGATTACTAATATTTGTTATCACTTATCCACCTCCTAATGCAGTAAAAACTAGATTCCCTTTCACAAAATTCCAAAAGCACTGTAAGTTGGTCAATAAACTCAAGATTTTACTCTGGTACACCTTCCTTTTGTATGCTCAGACCCTCTAGAGGTGATTAGGCGTTTTTAGGACATGCTTAGTATACTTTTTAATTGTAATTCATATTAAAAGTGCTTGTTTCTTAATCTTTTTAAAATAAAACCAGTACTATTTATTCTTTTCTTTTCAGTTTCTGTAAAATCATAGAATAATATTTAGACAATTTATGACGATAATGAAAAATAGTAGGTAAAACTACAATTACAACCCATACAGGGAGGAGATAAAGACCAAAGAGCTTAACCCAATTATCCCATTTTAATGGATCATGACCGTTTTCTACTTCCCATCCATCTAATAACCCGTCATTATCAGTATCGGGGTTAAAGAGTGATGTATGGTAAACTTTAGCTTCTTCGTAATTGGTTAACCCATCACCATCTTTATCCTCATAAGCATCATCAATGAGAGGGTTAAGCCCCACTTGAACCTCCCAACCATCGACAAAGCCATCGGAATCAGTATCTTCTTTACTGCTATTGGTTTGGTAGAATTGTTCTGTTAAATCATCAAGAAAATCACCATCAGTATCCATCCAACCAGTATGGTAAGCAGATCCCATAAAACATGGCCAAGGAGCAGCTGTTCCCTGCATTTCTTGGCTTAAAGTTAAACAGTACAGATTATCATCATATGAACCTACAAGAATTTCTAATATTCCATCCCCTTCAAGATCTGCTACACATGAACCCCTCCAAATAGAATCTTCAGTACTATATTGGTCTTGCAATTCCCCCAAATGATTAAGATAATAGAGATTGTTATCCATCGACCCTATAAATATCTCAAGATAATTATCACTATCAAGATTTACTAAACTAGGAGTTGCGGGAATACCGTTCCTTATTGCGGTAAACATCCATTTTTTCGAACCATTAAAACTTATGCAATAAAGACTTTGATCATCTGCAGCAGATCCTACCAGTACTTCTAAGTATCCATCATTATCTAGATCCCCTATTCCTGGAGATGACGTAATTACATCATTTGTTGTATAATTCCATTTAAGTCCCCCTTCGTTATTCAAGCAGTAGATATTATTATCCCATGAACCAAAGAGGATCTCTAACCACCCATCATTATCCAAGTCAGCAACAGTCGCTGAAGATGTTACTACTCCTTTAGCAAAGAATCGCCATTTCCTCTCACCTGATGAATCAACACAATGGAGATAACCATCCCATGAACCTACTAATGCTTCTAGATATCCATCTTTATCCAAGTCTGCCACACAGGGAGTGGAAAAGATCGCACTACCAGTAGTATAGTTCCATTTGTGTCTTCCCTGATAGTCTAAACAATATAAAATGTAATCTTCAGAGCCTATGAGCACTTCAAAAAAACCATCATTGTCAACATCTGCAAGAGTAGGAGAAGAGTAGAGTGCTCTCTTAGTCCGATAAGTCCACTCAAGTTCACCTTCATGATTGACACAATAGACCTTATAGTCATCACACCCGAGAACTATTTCAAGTGTACCATCATTGTCAAGGTCAGCCGCTGCAGGAGAAGTATCAATACTAGAACCTGTTGTATAAGCCCATTCCACTTCTCCGTCATGGGTAAGGCAGTAGAGATTTCTATCCCTAGAGGTAAAAAGAACTTCGAAAAAACCATCCCCGTTCACATCGGCAACAATTGGGCTAGAAGAAATGCTTGAACCAGTTGTGTAAAGCCATTTCAAGGAAATGCTGGTCTCGCTGGTTTTTATCGCTGAAGTGAGGGTTGTATCTGATATTAAAGAAGACTTACACACTGTACTTGCTAAAATCATAGCAAAGACAATAACAGAACTTAACTGCTTTTGTTGCACAACCTCTACTCCTTCTTTTTTATCCGATACTCTTGCACTGAGTATCTTTCATTCTCCGAGCTATTGCTTCTTTATTTTCAAGGTTCTTAAACCTCTTAAACTTTAATAATGTTTTTATTAAAAAAATGGTAAATATTGAATAGATTTTTACAATATTGTTTTGTTTCTGTAATGTTTATATAGCTATTTTTTTTTGTTTTAGTTTACTATGAAATATTTAAAAGCAGTGGTTATTTTTAATGCAATCAAGATATGGAGATACTGCCACATACAACTTAAAACATTATCTAAAAGCGTTTGATGAAATAAAAAATAAATTGGAAAAGTGAGATGGTTTCCAAGAAAATGGATTAGTTGTTACTCATAAAGATTTTTATGATAAAGCTACAAAAAAAGTCATGTATTTCATAACCACCACTAAATTCAGTATTAAGTTTTCTGTATGTATGAATCCTCTGTTATTTATGTGGTATATTGTATTTTAATTATTGAGAATAAAGAAAATACAAAAGAAGAAAAAGAAAAACAATCTTATTGTTCTCGCTTCCAGCCCCAAACTTTTGGGTCATAGAATGGAAGTTTATGAACCATAGCTTTTACTTGATTCTTTCTGATTTGAACCAGAACTTCTTTACCATGTTCTGCGTATTTAATAGGTACAAAAGCCATTCCAAGACCAGCTCCAATAACAGGAGATCTGATTCCATTTACCATGGAACCTATTTTTTCGCCAGCCATGTTTAGAATTTCATAATCAGCTCTTGGGATACCTTTTTCAAGCAATTTGATACCCACGTGCTTTACTTTTACACCTTCATTCTTGGCTTTTAGAATAGCTTCTTTACCAAAGTAAAATGGTTCTTTATCATGCTTACAAAAGATGGAAAAATCATAACCGGTTTCAATAGGGTTAACTTCTTCATGAATATCTTCACCATAAAGCGGTAATCCAGCTTCAATTCTAAGAGCGTCTCGAGCACCTAGACCACAGAGAACAATACCAACGTCTTTACCTGCTTCTAAAATAGCATTCCAAACCTTGATACCTTTTGAAGGATCTTGTAAATCTGAATCAAAAATAACTACTTCGAATCC
>JAGLXK010000461.1 GCA_023132955.1 Candidatus Heimdallarchaeota archaeon | reverse complement strand
GATGCTTCTTCTTTCTGGTATTTTACGAATGTAGAATACCTAGAAGGGCAACTTCTAACTGTCAATGATACTTTTGAGGTTAGCGTGGGCATTAATTTTGCTGAAAGAAGTAACCTAAATATTGGGGATTATATTACACTTTTTTCTACCAGATCAGAAGCTGCTATTGAATTAAAAATCAAATCAATTTTTGGAACTAATACCCTATTGGATGATGAGGTTATTTCTTCTCTATGGATCGGTCAGTTTTTTGCATTTGAGGATTTCAATTATATAACTCACTTGAGAATCGAGATAGACTTAGATATCATTGACAACAAAGAAATGCTAAGGGAATTAGTTAGTAAGGAATTTGAATTAGTTGTGAGTATCATAACTCCTGGGAATCTGCAAGAGCTTAACGCAACAGTTTCAGTTTATAACAAGAGAGGTGAATTAATGAATGAAACCATTATTTTTAATGATAATCAAGTTTCGTTTGTAATGCCTTTTGGTGAATACGAAATACAATGTGAAGTTAAAGATGTTATTTCAGAGTCAACAAAGATTCTATTAGATCAAGATAAGGAAGTAGAAGTATCCGTTCCTTATATCGAGAGAAATGTGTATTTCCGAGTAATAACAGATGAAAACGAACCAATTCAAGGAGCGGCGATAGCTCTTTACAGACGGGATGGAGTCAATTCAGAAGATAGTAACTATGTAAGTATCACAGACAGTAATGGAGAAGCAAATATATCAGTAAGTGATGGCAGTTACTATGGTAGAATTTCGTATGAAATATATAGAAAAGATGTTACGTTCATAACATCTATTACAAATGATTTCGAAATTATATTAATCAGTAGACACCCACTAATAATAGTAGAAAACCCAATTAATAATTCCGTAATTATTGGTCAAAATGTTGACATCAGAATATCCTCCTCTCCGGGTTATTCCATTTATTTCTACTGGGATGATAACCTATCAACAATGGTAGACTTCTATTTAGCATCTCCTGGTGAAGAAGCACCAGAAAGTATTTCAATTCCTTTTGATGAGGGCGCTCATTCTTTAACAATCGAAACTTATAATCAAGATTTTATATCGAGTGGATTTAATAAGAGTCTAAATTACGCAGAAGCCAAAGTTTACTTTAACGTAATAGAAGCTATTCCTGAAGACTATTATTTCATAAATACAATGAATGGCTCTCACTTGAATCCTTCAAGTGTAATAATTCTTAATGCAACTCAGAGATTTAGTGGCAATTTCTTCTATAGATGGAATAATGATCCTTGGTTGGACATTCTTTCCGATATAATATCCGTACCTTATGTCAATGGAATTCACACCTTAACACTGAAAGCGGAATTTGAGAGTTCTAGTAAAGAATGGAATTTTGTTTTTGCAGTGACAGACAATCCTGAAGGAATAGGTATTATTGGCTTGAAAGAACACATGAAAGTCAGAGCAGAATCTGAAATTCAAACATGGTTCAATCCGCAATATGACGCATACTACAATTGGGATAGTAATGCAGATTTACTGATAAGTAAAAACGGTATAATCAAACCAGATGGATTGGCTGAAGGTAATCATACCTTGTATTTAGCATTTTATGATACCTCTACATGGTCAAATCGATCATACACTTTTAGGATAGATAATTCAACTCCAATTATTACATTATCGTATATCAATGGAAGTGAAATCAATCATGAATCTGTACTAACGGTTTTAACAAATGAAACGCTTTCTTCTCTTGAGTTTTCATGGGATAGTCTTTCTTTTTCAACTGCTTATGATACAAAAATTCTTGTTCCTCAAGGAAACGGTATCCATACTTTAACATTAAGAACGACTGATCTTGCAGGAAATTCCATAGAACTGTATTATGAGTTTGTCGTAGTTAATTTTACTGGAGGTATTCCAATAGATTTTTACCTATTAAATGAATATTCAGGAACAATAAATCAGAATTATATTGATTTGGAAGTTTTTTCTAATTCTGCAGGGATCGTTGTTGAATATCAAATAACAGGAACCGTTTTCAAAGCAGGGGGCGTTAGAGATTTTACTAGAGTTTTTCTTTATCCAGGCAATTATAATCTCAAAATAATCTATTGGGTAAATTTATGGGATAATAGAGAACGTACATGGACTTTTGACATTTTAGATGGTCAGAAAACATCGATAATAACTAATGATGATTTAAACGAAACATATGTCGGGGATGTTGTTGTAAACCTTACATATTTTGATGTTAATTATACTATTAATTCAATTAATTCACTCTATGTTAGTGATGGATACTACTCTCTTTTTTATCAATTAGTTGACATCTCTAATGATACTTTTAACTATAATTTCATTGTGGATACAAATAAGCCTTATGTAACAGTTTTGTCACCTCACAAAGGAGAAGAGGGGCTAGATGCCGATTTAATACTAGAAAGTGATGCAGTACAAATATTATTCAAAGTAGATAATGAGCCGATTTACGAATATGATATAATCTATAATCTTCAGTTTCTGGTAGGAGGGGAGCACACAATAATTTTCTATCTCACTGATTCTTATTATAACACAAAAACAGAAACCTATACATTTTACATGGAACAAGAATATGTTCCTGTTAATTTAACTCTTGAAGTAAAAATAGGGGATGTGATTTATCAGATCTTTAATCTAACTGTTGCTATTAATGATTTTTACAATTCTCCAACCAACTATTTTACTACAGATATTAATGGAAGTGTTTTTTTCAATGTTTTCGAAGGAGAATTTCAGGTAATATTCAATTATGCAGATAAACATTACGATTTCCAATTAGATACTAGAATTGGAATCAATCAGAATATCCTAATTGGTTGTGGTGATACAATTGTTGAAGTAAGAGACTATTTTGCTAACTCTTCTATTGGCAATCAATATTGCATTATTAGGGACTTGTTTGGAAGAAGAATCATGTCTCAAATAACTGACAATCAAGGTCAATTTTTCACTTCTTCTTTACCTTCTGGAGATTACATCTGTTATTTCACTAGAGGAGGAGATGCTACAATTGCTGTTCCCTTTGAAATTTACGGATTAAACAATCTCGTTCTGTTTGAAATCCCTTCTAAGAGAAAAGCAATTGTTTTTGAATTCAAATATGATAATGGGTCAAAAGTCTACAATCTTCCAGTAATAGTAGAAACAGAACTTCAAGGACAAATAATAACTACAACTTCATTATATTCAAAGTTTCAAATTTATTTATCCTATGGTTATGTGAATTTAACTATTTTTCTAAAAGATGGAAGTTCTTTACACTTACGTCGAATCTTTGAACCTGGGAAAGAATTGATAACTATAGTTTTACCAAGTGATTCAGAAGAACAATGGTTAAAAATTCCTTTTAAGCCAGTGGCTGGATTTTCTTTCTTAATAGCGTTTTCAACAGAATATCTAAACTACTATCTTAGAGGTTCGTTGCTATTTACGTATACACTAGCTTATGCGGAGATTGTACTTATCCTTATTGTAGTAATTGTCAATATGTACTCAATTCTACAGAATATGTATAAAGAAAGCAAGAGGGAAACAACGATTATTAAGATGATAGGAGGTACAAACCTTCATACGATTGTTTCGATTTTTTCAAGACTAGGACTTATTGCATTTGTGGCATCGATTATTGGGTATGGAATTGGTACTCTTATCCTAAAAATATTATCAAGCTTAAATCAAACTGTTTTCTTTGGACATACATTTGTACCAAAAGGAAGTTGGAACATTTTTCTCCTTAATGTAGCATTAATTCTTCTTGTTGCTATTCTAACAACTTTTCTGATTGCTAGAAAAGCGAGTAAAGAAAGAAAAGTATCTTCAGTTAGAAGATAAATGAACAATTAGAGGAATTGAAATCCATAATATCCTTCATAAAACCATGAGTTGCCTGTCCATGTAATGTTTACTGAATTCCCGAACATAGGATCTAAGTTGTGGATAACAGTCTGTGGAAATCCCTCTAAATCATTATAATTAATTGTTATACTTATATCATGAATGTATGTTAATTGCTGAGGTAAGGTCATTAGAGATAAGGAGGTAAATGCTTCATTGATGGGCTTGTTAAATACAAAATTACTATTATCTACTATTATCGTACTATTGGTTGAAAGAGTATACCGTGTAGAAATATCAATCGAAATTGGTTGGTTGGTTTGAATTGCAGTTAAATCCAATAATGCTTCAATTGAAGCAGTTTCGTCAGTTATATCTATTGATAATGGTGCATATGCAAGAAGACTGGATTTAGAAGAATTTCCTTTCAATTCTATATCAACAGGTCCAATAAAATCTTCGAATTTAATGATAGTGAATAACATGAATTCTTCGTTTGCAAATCGATAAGTGAAATATTCATTATTGTGAAGAAATCTAAAAATAAAATAATTCCAGTAAAATTCTTCCAAGTAAGCTGGAAACCAATCATTGGAACCATTTAGAGCTACGAAAATTGTTACACCATATTTCTCAAAAAATTCTAGATTTCTTGTAACATTTGATTTCCACAGTGGAACAGATGAGTCAGATAAACCCGTTTCACTTAGAAAACCTATCATATAGAGATCAATTATCGGTTGAGATGAATAATATTCTAAACCTGGTGTATTCACTGAGAGAATAATTTGATTATCTGTGTAACCAAGTCTATTAATGGCATCTATTAGTTCTTGAAATGATTCTCTGTAATCATAACAATATGTGCTCTCAAAATTTTTCAAATTAAAACCAACAGAAGCAAGAAGAGCTGCTTGACCTGCAAAAGGAACAGAAACAACTACAAAAATTAAAGTTCCTGAAAGAATCTTTCTAACATTGAATTTTTTGTTATAGATTTGTGAATAACTTAACTTGAGATTTTTCTCTTTCCAGATTAGAAGAAAAGTTACTAAATTGAATAAAAGAATATATCCAAATAAGGACAACAGTCTTGTGTGAGCGAAATACCAGCGTAGATGAAAGTTTTCAAAGACAGTCTCAATAGGTAAAACTGGATAGAGGAAGAGATAAGCACTCGCTGTGATGAATAAGTAAGCTAATAATCCATCCCTATCTTTTCCATCTCTCTTGTTGAAGTACTCAACAATTGATTCAAAGCCTACTGCAAAAATAATAGCTAAAGGAACTAAGATAGGTATAAGGTATCTAACTGATCCCATCGCAAAGAATCCTTGCCAGATAATAAAGAAGAAAATTAACCAAAGTAGAAGATCATTATTTTTCTTATTCGAGCTAACAAAGCCTACAAGCTTAAAAATCATCCATGTTCCAGCAAACATTGCTGCTATTAATATTGAAAATGATGAAGATATGAAGGACGCTGTATGGGCATTTTCTAGATAAGTTACAGTACCAGGTAAAGCAATTCCAGGCCAAGATAAACTTAAGTTAGAGAATTTTAGATTCACAAATAAATCAACGAGATAATTTTCCACACCAGGAATTGTTAGCATGTAAAAAACCCATAATACTATAATAGCAAAGGGGAACGCAAAAATCCCTAAGGTATAAATCCATCGCTTAACAGAAAAAATTAAACTCTTACTGCTAAAAACAAGATAAATGCAATATATCGCAAGTAATCCAATAAGAATCCCTGTACCTAAGTAAATCTCAAAAATTGATTTTCGTATCAGTTGGCTTGCAAAACCTACGATAATTATAACCCGTAAAACCTTACCAATTTTATCAGAAGGCATTGCAACAAATAAAACAATAGGAATAACAAAACCACTCAGTTTACTTAAACTACAACCGCCGAGACTCAATGACGTTAAAATAGCAAAATACAACTGTTCTTTACTTTTCTCAGTACCCAGAAAACGTTTGTAATAATAAAAAGCTCCAGTAGTAAAGAAGAGTATATACATCTCCTGATAGTATGTATATTCATACAAAAGAAAATAGGTAAGAGGAGTAGCTAGAAAAGCAATTGAAGCAAAAAGAGCAGTTTTCTTGGATAAACCCATTATTTTGGATATTTTATAGCAAAAATATGCAGTGCCTGATAAGTATAGAATTGGAATAAACTGAATCATTTCAGATTGTGTTACAAAAAATGTATATGCAAAAAGTAATATGTTCATAGGAGGTTTGAATTGAGGAAAAAATGTTAATTCATTAATTGAACTTAGTTGACCAGTAATGAAGATTCTGAAAGAATTTGGTAAATAAAAATGCAGGAAATCCCAGCCCTTAAGGGGGTACACAAGTATTTGGAATGCATAAAAGAGTATCATTAAGATTATTACAATTTTTAGAAGTAGATCCATAGATTGAGTTAATCTTTTTCTTCCAGATAGAACAAGTATTGGTAATTTTTTCCTAACCCAAACATATATTTTGTAAATTAAATAAAGTAATCCAATAGCTAGGTAAACATAAACAAATCGCTCTAGAATAAGAATGTTATTTGTTTTATTAGCGAACCAAGCAATTATCAACATTGGAACAACTAAAACAATAGTTCCCACAACTAGAGATTCTACAAGATTTTCAGCAAAAGAATCTGATGTTTTCAGTTTCAATATTCTTTTCTTAACTATTTCTACGATAAGTAATCCAGATGAAAGAATCGAAATGAGGGGAACAAGAATTCTAATATCTAACTGAATCATAATCTTAATCTCCGTATTCTCTTTCTACATCTGCTGCTGTTTTATCTTTGGTAAAATCTAATTTGCTGAAATGACGGATTGTAATTATCATTGGAATTGTTGCAGTGACAGCAGCGATGATAAACCAACCAAATAGAGCATCATGAGCTATAATAGTTCTATAACTAGCAAAGTAAAATGCGCCTGCAACTAGAAGTAATCCAGTTGACCAAAGAGTATATTTTACTTTCTGACTCATTTTTCCTATGGTTTTAGTTTTCACCTTTATCGTTCTATCAAATTCTTTCTTAACTCCAAAAAGTGCACTGATAACTGCCCAAACTAGAAAATATTGTGCAGTCATCATTAAAAGGTAAAAGGCAGTAATTGTCCATGCCATACCAAAGATACCTCTTAGACGAATCATTCTATCTTCTTTTTCTTCTCTACGCCATGTAACAAAAGCCATAATTAAACTAGCAAGGGAAATCAAAATGGGGGCAACCAATAGAAGGGGAAAAACGCCTAAATCTGGTCTTATGAATGCAAATTCAGCTAACCCAGTGAATTCTTTGATCATATACATAACAAACAGTAAGATGTATACAAAAATCATAACTGTCCCAATTATTGGGGTTGTGATTGTTGAAAGAATATCTATTTTATTTATAGTCTTATTTTGTCCTTTTACTATCTTCCAAAATCTCTTACGAAAAATCGAAGTAATCCCATTTGTCCACCTCCACACTTGATTCACCATACTGATTGGATTCCAAGGAACCAAACCTTTGGAACAGATCTCATGAAGATATCGGGTCTTGTATCCATTGGACATTAACATAAAAGAAGTATCTGTATCTTCAGCTAATGTATCTTCCAAGAAACCTCCGAATTCTTTTAGTAAATCAACTCTCAACAATCCTGTAGTTCCAGCAAATATAACACCATTTCTAGTACCTCTACTTTTTTGATAAATGTGATAAAATTGAGATTGGATAAAGGCACTACTTCTCATCAGGTAATCATCTTGATTCACAAACATTGGTTTTCCTTGAACAAGAACAATATCATCTTCAGTAAATCCAGAGAGACATGTTCTGATGAAATTGGGAGTTGGAATATGATCAGCATCCAAGATTCCTATAAAATCACATTCTATTTGTTTCAAAGCGTTGTTAATTGCTCCAGCTTTAAATCCTGAACGATTTTTTCTACGTATGAATGTGATACTATTAATTTTACAAAAAGATTCTATCTCAGATGAATGTTCAGCAGGACTATCGTCGCAAACAACTATCTCATATTTCTCTTTAGGATAATCAAGATTCATTACTCCCTCCAATGTTTGGGAAACAACTGCAAATGGTTCTCTATACAGAGGAAGTATTACAGCTACTTTAGGAAGAGAATCGCTCTTTAGAAATTTGTTATTATTATCCCTTAGTAAAGTATAATTTGATGATGAACCGATGTAATAATAAATGAAAACTGAGAAAAATGCTGAAAATAATTCTAATAATAGAATGAAAAAATTTAGAATTAAACCAACTATAGCTGACCCACCTGGTAGCATAGTCCTATATACCCGAATAATTTCGATACTACTGTAAATAACATAGAATATAAGGAAAGCAAAAAGAGAACAGGCTAAAACATACCATAGAATCTTTTTCCAATACATTCTGTTTCCCCTTAATGTTATGTGTTAAACTCTTTAACAAAATAAGGTTTGTTGTGTTTTGTTGAGAAATGGAAGAAAATACACACTGGAAAAGTTGCAAGCATGGTTAAACCCATGAGACCTAAAATTAGCCAAAAGGAGCCAGTAAACCCATTGTTTAAAATATCAAGTACTGAGATAGTAATGAGACCACCACCCAAGATGGAAATGATAAAAGAAAGTATAATATAAGGCACTTTTTCATTCCATTCGTCCCTATCTCTTGATGGGATTTTTCGCTTGAACATGGACTTGAAAACAGCGTAAACAGTAAATGGATTAAGTACGAGAGCGAGAATTAAGAAATAGACAAGATCAAACAATTTTAGATTTGTAATTCCACTCCTTCTAGCGTAAAGAACAGCTATTATTCCAGAAAGTTGATAGGAAACGGCAAATGCTATTGGCATGATTAATAATGGTGGAAAAACACTCATTGGTAATCGAACTACAGTACTCTTTGTAAAATACATAATAACGTAGAAAACTAGATTTAGGTATACTGAAGAAGCAATAAAAAACAGTGAAGCACTAAACAGTAAATCTATCCTATGAATGAAAGGCATTTTAGCTGACAATATTTTCTTCCATCTTAGTCTTAGAACTTGCATGCTCCCTTTTGCCCATCTTAATATCTGTGATAAGAAAAGTGAGAAATTTGCTGGAATCAAACCAAAACTACCATATTCATCAACTAATTCTGTTTTGTATCCTTTTGCAAGAAGCTCTACTGATATATCTACATCTTCAGTGAATGTATCATAAGGTATCCCACCAATTTCATCGACACATGCCTTGCGATAACAAGCTGTAGAACCATTAGTTAAAACTGTAAAATGCTTTGTTTTTGATCGTTGAAATACTTCATAAAATTGGGCATACATTACAGATTCCCATACTTGCAGTTTTGTTTTAACAAGTCTGAAATTTACTTTGGATTGTACGAAAGCTAGTTGTGAATTATTCATAAGTAATTTAACAAATTTGGTGATAATCTTTGGTTTTATCTTATGGTCATAATCTAATAGTATAACAAATTCTGATGTTACATGTTTTAAGACAACGTTTAACATTCCAGCTTTGAAATGAATATTTGATGGATCATGTATGTGTTGAACGTTATAATGGTGAGCTAGTTCAACTGTTTTTAGATAACTTTCATGCTCTTTTTCAGTATCATCACCCAAGAACACAGTAAGTTTTTCTTTAGGATAGTCAATCTCTGAAATGGAAACTAAAGTTTCCTTAAGAATTTCATACTCAGGATGCCTAATAGGGATGAGTATACTAACTGTTGGATATTTTTCTATGATGATTTCCTTTTTGGCTAGACTTGGAGGATTCATACAGGTAGAAGCCATGTGGTTCAATAACATAACAGTATAGAATACACCTAGAAATTCTATTAGTAAGGTTATTAGATTCAAAATAAACTCTAATATCATTATATTCTGGAACGGTACCTCATAGAATCTTTGAATCATCAATACAAAAGACCAGACCAAATATACTAGACCTATTAAAGCTACAGCAATCGTAAAAAGATAAAGAAAAATACCTGCAAATTGCCAAGCAAATGTTATTGTTTTCTTGCTTCGTCCAGTTATTGTCATCAGAGGTCCTTTATAAGTGATAATTAGAAAAATAGAAACCAACCTATTAAGACTTTGCCATAGTTATTCAAGATAACAAATTATTGAGAATAACGTCATCAGAGTGAGCTAGGAAAGTCATGGAATCATCGGTTGTAATTCCTCATCATATTCGCTATTCTCAAGTAGAGATATAACACTAGCTAATATATGGATTACGAATAGTTACAAAATAGAAAAAAAGAGATTTTACTGAGTTTCATCGGTTTTTTGCTCAATTACTGGAATGGGGGGATTTTCAGCTAATTCCTTTTCTTTCCTTCTTTTCTCCCTAAGTTGGTCTGGAGACATAACAGCTTCAATCTGATTCTTTGGTACGGGAGGGGGATCAAATCTTTCTATAAGTTGAATAAGTAAATCTTTTTGTTTTTTAAGTCCCAATTCATCACAGAGTTCAAGAAATCGATCTTCATAGAGATACAAATCTTCTAAAAGATGTTTATAGATGATATTTACTTCTTCTTCATTTAACTTCAAAACATCTTTAGATGTAATTTCAATGATGTATTCTTTAATGAGGTCTTTATCAGAAGCTGTTTCACTCAAGTAGAAAATGAAGAGAGCCATATTAGACTGAGCACTATGAACGGAAGTCTGAATCAAGATGGTGCGATAATCCTTTACCATGAGTTCGATAAATCTTTCCTTAGAAATTTGAAGATGGTTAGTCAAATCTTCTTCCCAACCTTCAGGTAACTTAGAATAATTAAACGCTAGAGCAGGAATTAGATAATCGTATAATGGTTTATGGATTTTTTTAATATCTTCTTTAGTTAATTTACCTAAAAATCTCAAGAAAAGTTTGTAATGATCCATATTTCCAGTACCTTCAAAATAACGAAGGATAGGCAATATAGACTCAATGGGCGCTATATCTCTGAAATACAATTTCATCAGAACGGGACGAAGAAGATATGGAACAACTAATAGTAAAAGAACAGGTAGGAAAGCATAAAAGGTGTTTCCGCTGGCTCTTAATAATAACCATAACATTACAACAAGCGAAATGATTGCACCCCACAAACCAAATTGAATATATCTTGCAATCTTCTTAGCTCTCGTTAAGTTAAAACATATTTGACATTGTCTGTTAGCTTGTAAGTCATATTGTTGGTCAAGATTGCAAATAGCTAATCCACAGTTTGAACATTCCCCATCAGAATCATTGTTGAAATGGAATGCACAAAAATTTTTGCTTTCAAGTTCAGCCATAACTACAAAAAAAAGAGTATTCTTTTAACTTTATCGAATCAGTCTTTTTTGTTATGTGTTTTTAGAGAGATAGAATATATTCCTTTTTTCAATATAATTTTTGTATGAAATTTAAATGAATACTAGGATAGAGTTTAAATAAGAAGTTCTCAAAATATACAATTGTAAATTGTTTAACTGGAAAGTGGTCTATATTGAGTGCAGATAATGATGTACAAAAAATGATTAGAGAAGGAAAAGACCTACTAGCTAACAAATCACCCGATGATTTTTTAAAATTCATTGAAAGAGGAATAAAAAAGCTAGAAGAAAATGACCAGTTTATTGAATCTGTTATCTTATGGAGCTTCGTTGCAGAAACTATGGAAAATCTTGACGATCAAGATAATCAATCTTATGCATATAGTAAGCTAATAAGTAGGTATCTTTTGTTGGATGATCTTCAGAAAGCAGAAGAAGTTTTTAAAGAGTCAATAAGTAAGGAACTTTCAGGTTTCCATCTAGATACTGTTAGAACAATATTTGAAAGAAGGAGTGAGAAAAAAAGCAATAGAGAGATCATAAGTATTCGCAAAATGGACATTTTTGGGGACTTAGATCAAACACCAGCTAGCCCTAGTACAATGTTTGAAAATGTTTCACTAGTAAGGAGATATGTACATAATTATTTGCCTGAAGGATCTTTCTCTGTAACAATATTAAATCACAAGAGTGGAACAACTGAGGAGCTCGAAATTTCTACTGAAAAGCTTGTTGAATATGAAGTCATTTCCATCCAAGAAACAGTGAGGGTTGACTAAAATGGCTGAACAAAAATCAGTCTGGGGGTCAATTAGGTACTTTATTAAAATTGAGCCTTATACAAATGTTTTTGGTACCTCTATGAGTGGTATAGTCTCGTTCTATGATACTCATGGTTTGATAAATGAAAAAGAATGTAGGAATCTTCAAGAGATAGTAAATACCGTAAATGAATTCTGGTCAACAATTTTAGCACCTCATGAAACAAGAGTAGCTCGATGGATCGAAGAATATTTATCAGAAACAGGCATTATTGGTGATTACAATTTACTTCTACGGCTTTTAAGATCAGATGAGCTATTTTCTGAAGATTTAGAAGACCTAATTACAGAAACTAAAGAAGTGAGTACTGAAAATTTCGAAAAAGCTTTTGATACTGTAGAAGACAGTAAAATAATTGGGCATGAAATTACAATTAAAAAACTTCCAGAAGATGATTACTTCAGAGATGAACTTCTTCAGAAGTTAATAGAAGATAATAAATATCAAATACCAAATATAGTAAAAAGTCGAATTCAGTATAGATTAGCAAGCGGTGAAATTGAAACCACTGAAAAAGAAAACTCATTAGGGGCAGGAGAAACTCTCAAGGATGTAACTCTGATTTCAAGTCTGAAAAATAATCACAAAGAAACAATCACAGAAATTAAAATCATAGATGAGATACCTTATTGTTTTGCTGTAGATAATATGGAAATTGCCAACCTAGAAAGCGAACCATCTAAAGAGAAAGAAGAAAAGGTTTTGGAAATTACTTGGGAGATTCCAGAAATTCAGCCAGATCAAGAAGTTGAAATCAAATACAACTTATCTAAGAGAATAAATCGAACAATATTAGAGATAATTCAGAATGAAGTAATTGCAGTTCTAAATTCATTTGAAAATATTTCTCTATCAGGTTTAGAATTTTCTTCCAGTATTAAATATCTTAACATTCATAACCGTCAGCTACAGGAATTACATATTATAGATGAGATTCCCCCAGAATTTGACGTCTTAAAAACAAATCCTGAAGCACTTCCTCCAAATGCAGTAATTGAAAAAATTAAACTGAAGGGGACTATTGTAAGATGGAAACATAAGAATGTTCCAGCTAATCATTCCTTAGATAAATCCTATAAACTTGATTATTTTCCATTCCTATTCAGAGGAAAGAAACTCATTCAAGATAAAGAAGGAAAAACAATTTTCAAGATAGCTAAGTTCATCAAATCCTCTGAAAGAGATGTGGGGTATACTATTAATTACATAGTTAAAAATATTAAAGGAGATGTTGATGAAATCATATCTCTGGCTGATAAACTCCCTGTTAGCCATGCAGTGGTAGGAAAAGATCCAGAAAATTCTCAAATAATGGAACAAATAGATGATTCAGGAGTTAAGATTATAACTTGGATAACTGAACCTCCATCTATTGGAAAATTTGCATCTGTTGAAATCAAAGTTGCAGGAGACACCCCACCAACTTTTGGGATGTTCGAAGTTTTCATTGGAGATAAAACTGAAAAAGAAGTTTTAGACAAAGAATCATCAATCTCTAGAGAGCTTGTCAAATCTCTCTAGATTTATTCATTTATTTATCACATAGAGTTTATTTACAACTTAGAAAATTGGGGTCTATCAATGAAAGATTCTTATGAAGTAATAGTTGTTGGAGCAGGTCCTGCGGGTGTAGCTGCATCATTAATTTGTCGAAAGAGGGGATATGATGTCTTACTTCTTGATAAGAAGAAAAGAGAGAAGATTGGAGACAAAGTATGTGGCGAAGCAATTTCAAAAGAAACAGTTCACGAAGCTTTGGAAAAACTCTCTATTGCTCCTCCAAAGGAAGAGGAAATTAATGCTCGAATTGAAGATTTAGTTCTTAGAACAGCTTCACCCAAGAATCATATTACACTTCCAGCTATAGGTTATATGATTAATCGTTATAAGTTCGGGCAAAGGTTGCTTCAAGAAGTAATAAGATCAGGAGTAATTTTAAAAGATCAATGTAGAGTAAAACAACCGATTATAAGAGATAACAAAGTAACTGGAGTTCTGATTAAAGATTCAGAGCATAATAGTATAGTAATTCTTTCTAAAATGGTGATCGATTGTAGTGGAACTATGGCAGTAATAAGAACAGGTTTACCACAAGAATATGAACCAAAATTGAACAAAAAGATTACTAAAGCAGATTTTGCTCCATGTTATCGAGAGATAATCGAATTAAATCACGATCATGATTTAGAAGGTAAAATAGTTCTGCAGTATGAAACAGATATACCAGAACCGGGATATATATGGTTCTTCGCTGATGGAAAGAAACGTTTGAACTGTGGAACTGGATTTATCAAAGAAGGAAAACATGCCAAAAAAAGTGTTAAATCGGTTTATTTTAATGCTATAGAAAAATATTATCCTAAAGGTACTTACAAAACAATAGACGGGAGAGGAGATGTAGTACCAATTAGAGCGCCTTTATGGAATGCAGTCGGTAATGGTTTGATTGTAGCAGGAGATGCTGCTTTTCATGCTGATCCACTAACAGCTGAAGGTCATGGTCCAGCATTAATGGCTGGATGCTTTGCTGGAGAAGTTGCTTGTAATGCAATTGAAAAGAATTCATTTAAACTGGAGGATTTATGGAAATATAATCTTCTAATCATGAAAGAATTTGGGGCAGATCATGCTAGGAGTAGAATTCTAACAATGGCTTTGGAAAAAATAGGCCCAGAAAAACTAGAATTTCTACTTAAGCGAAAAGTGATTAAACAATCAGATTTAACTTCAGCAGGTATTATGAAGAAGAAATCCTTTAAAGATTATTTAGATAGAGCTGTTAGATGTTTTCCTAAATATGGACTTTTGTTGATGATGAGAAAAGCAATAAGCACAAGCAAAGCAATCGCTAAACACTGCGAAACCTATCCTGCAACGCCAGAGAACTATGATGTATGGAAATTGAAGATTCTTGATCTTTACTCACAAATAACTTAAATATACTAACAGAAACCATAATTTTTAAGTTAAGTAATGGGATGTTGTTTTAACCATGACACATCAAGAAGAAGCAGAAGAAAGATCATATGAACACTGGGCGACTGTAATTAGCAATGAGGTTATAGAGATTTTTGGAAAAAAACAAGTTGTAGCTACTGGTTGGGCTCCATCAGGTTTTTATCATATTGGAAACTTCAAAGAAGCAGTTACTTGCAGAGCTATTCATAGAGAATTAATCAGCTTAGGGGCAGATTCATATTATTTACTCAATATAGATGATGTGGATCCTTTTGAAAAAATACCTTCATTTTTCAAAGAGTATGCTAAGTTATTGAAGCCCTACCTAGGACATGTAATCTGTGAAGTACCAGATCCTTTAGGTTGTCATGATTCATACGCAGAGCATTTCATCGCTGATGCTTTAGCTATAATGAATGATTTTGATGTCAATCCTGATCCAATTCTTACATCGAAACTATATAAAGAAGGAAAATATGATAAATATGCAAAATTGTTTCTTGAGAAAAAGGAAGAAATGTACGAATTAACAGAGGAAATAACGGGTTCAAAAATGGAAGATTTCTTTCTAATACAATGTCCTGAATGTAATAATCTATCTGCTCCAAAACTAATTGATTATAAATTTATAGATGATAAAATCAAGGTAGAAATCTTTTGCCAGAAAGAAAAACGAGGATGTGGACAGAAGTCCTCCTTAATTTTAGGAGATACAATCTGGAAAATTAAATGGCGACTCGATTGGGCTGCAAGACAAGATTTCTTAGGAGTTACTGTTGAATCTTCAGGTAAAGATCATGGTGTATCAGGGGGGTCTATAGATTCATCTTTAGCAATCCACGAGAGAATATTTGGAAAAAGCAAATTACCTATGTTAATTACTCATGGTTTTCTAACCTTTGGTGGTAAGAAATTAAGTGGGAGCACAGGCAGTGGTTTGCCTGTATCAAAATTTCCGAGCATATTAGATCCATCGGTATTTCTTTACAAAATATATAGAACTAATCTGAGAACAGACACTGATTTTAAAGTTGAGATGGATGTGCCGGGAGTAGCTTCAGACTTTGATGTTGCGGAAGAACTGTACTATCAAGAAAGGGACATCGAACATAAAAAAACCAAGGAAAAAACTGTCAAAGCTTACGAACTTGCTCTTATGGCAGATCCTTTTGAAGAAAAGCCAATCAGGATGGATTATGGACAGCTTGTTACATTCTTACAAGTTTATTTGTTTGATGAAGAACGGGTTATTGAAACCCTTAAAGCCAAAGAGATAATTCCTTTCAATATTAGTAATAGAGATTTGCAGCTGTTAAAAAATAGAATCCAAAGAGCAAAATTTTGGATAGAAAATTATGCTAGTAATAACTTCAAATTCAGTGTAGTTAAAAATCCAAAATGTGATATTGTGAAATTATTGGATTTACCAGTCCTTAAAGAACTATACATAGCTCTTCAGAACCTTCCTGAAAAATATCAAGGGGATGCTATTACTCAACATCTTTATGAGATAGCAAAGGAAAAAGAAATTAAACCAGGCAATTTCTTCAGATCACTATATCAAATAGTGTTAGCACAAAAATCAGGACCTAGAGCTGGAACACTCATTGATGTTTTGGGAAAAGCTGAAGTTTCCAGACTAGTAAAAGAAGCCCTAGATTGTTTTTAATCTTAAAAGAAAAAAGAAGAGAATTTTGATTTTTCGTCCTATTCCTCATTTTCTATTGTGGGGGTCACAAAGAAAAATGGAGAATATTCAGGATCTTTTCTCAAAATCTCCAATATTTTTTCGCCTGATTCGGTAATTGACCAACCCCTTTCCTCTTGTTGAATCAATCCTAATTGAGAGAGTGAATTCGAATGCTTGCCAGTTTTGATGTGGGATCTGATTGTATCCAGACCAATTCGAAGCTTCTTTGATAACTTCTTATATCCAACAGCTTCTCTGGAAAGTTCTATGAGGATAAGGCGTTTAGTTCTACCTAGTCTTTCGACTAGAGATTCTATCGTATCTCCATTATCTACCACTCATATCACCGGATAGGTAGATTAGGTATCATTGACAATTTAAAAACTATACGCTTGTCTTTACTCAAGAATTCTAGATAGCTTTAGAGCTGTTCTATTTCCCTCAACAGAACATTTAAGAGAAAGCATAAAGTTGTGTTTTTAGATGGAACAAAAGATTTGTTTTAGTGTATTTGATGATACCGTAGGAGTGAAGGTTTTACAACACGATAACCTAACAGAAGAAGATTCTCACAAAGTATCTATTCGTATGCTATCGGGGGCCGCAGGAACAGATATTTTAAGAGAAGCGAGTGCAGTTATGCCACTTCATGATACAGGGGGAGTTGCTTATTCTTTCTTCTTTGGTATACCTTGCAAAAGCAAGAGATCACCTATTACTATGGCATGTTTAACTTACATCATCCAAGAAGAATTACAGTCACAGCTTTATACAAAAGTTCCAGTTTTTAACTATCATAGTTCCAATATTGCAAAACAACTTGCTGGTCTTATTCTCTATGAACCAGGCTTTGAGCTAGATGGTGCTCTTCAAACAAGAATCAGAGGTTGGGCCTCTAAACTTTCCTCAATTATGACTAAACAGGAGACTACAGCAACTCAAACCGTAGAAATTATCAAATCAGAAACCTCACCTTATTTCTTTATGAGAATGATTAACAAAGGTCAAGATAAAGTGGTGAACGCTATTCTAGTAGGAAAACCAATAGTTGTTGTTTGTTCTCAAGAAATGATTAAACCAATTTTATCATCATTACAATCATTTCAACCCAGAAGAGAATTATTGGTTTCATTGTTTCCTAAGGAATATGTCCCCCCAGATCAATTTGATGTCCTCTTTGCAACATCTGACTTAGTTTCTGATTATCCTGACAATATTATTTGTGATCTCACAGCAGGACAAGCTAAAGGCGGTGATGAGAGCGAATTTAGTAAACAATTGATACAGAAATTACAACAAGATGCTGAAGGTGGAGGTAAAGATCATAGAAATATTATTGATACATCTATTCGAGGTTTAGAAGGAGAAGTTGTAAAAATTATAAGATATTCAGGTACAAGTATAATATCCCAATATTATGCATTAACCACAAATCCTAAGCAGCAATTTGCAAATTTGGGAAATGCAGATATTGATATGGCATTCAAAATTGCCTTCACTCGTTATCCTGAATATTCAAGTAGCATTGACAAACTATATCAAGAAGTAACTGGAAAGAAAAGACGTTTCAACATATAATCTTATCAAATACTAAGTTTGATGATCAAAACTAAGGAAATGTACAGTGAAGCATTGCAAAGCAACCACTTTCCCTATACTTTTTTATTTGTGTAGTTCCTAATTTCAATAATGAACATCAATTCAGTGGTAGATGAGGTTGCTGAGCTAAATCCAATAATAGTTTCTGTAGTTGGTGCTGGGGTCTCTAAAGCTTCAGGAATGCCTACTTTTAGAGGAGAAGATGGGTTGTGGAACAACTACAGAGCTGATGAGTTAGCAACGCCCCATGCGTTTTCAAGAGACCCGAAACTGGTTTGGGAATGGTATAGAGCAAGGATGAGAATCTTATTAGAATCTGAACCAAATCCAGCCCATTATTCACTCACTGAATTGGAAGAAGAGAAAATTGCTCTTGGAATCATTACTCAGAATGTCGATGGATTACATGAAATAGCAGGGTCCAAAAATATTGTAGAGATACATGGTAGAATCAGGTATGCAAGATGCGTAAGTTGCAATTACATAGAAAGATGGGATGATGAAAAAAAAGCACAAAAAGGAATAGAATTACCATCATGTCCAGAATGTGAAACTAATCTTCTTCGACCAGATGTTGTTTGGTTTGGAGAACCTTTAGACTCCCAGAAATGGCAAAAAGCTACTGAATGGACGACGCAATCAAATGTGATGCTTGTAATTGGAACTTCTGGCGTTGTTGCACCTGTATCCACTTTACCACTCTATGCAAAGCAAAACAATTCTATGATTATAGAATTTAATATTGAAGCCACGCCAATTTCAAGTTATTGTGATTATTCTATATTTGGACCATGTGAGGAAACCTTGCCAGATTTTACTAAAAATTTACTAAATAAAATTGGTTGATGTGTATTATGGGAGAAGAAAAAAGAATAGAAATCAAAGTATTGGGTATGGTTCAAGGAGTTTTTTTTAGATCCACAACCAGAGATAAGGCAAGGAAATTGGGCCTTAAAGGAACAGTACGAAATATGAGGGATGGATCAGTAGAAATAATTGCAGAAGGAACCGAAGAGAGATTGGATAGACTAATTAGTTTTGCTAAACAAGGTCCACCTTCAGCTGAAGTTTACGATATACAAGTTAAATGGGAACAAGCTAAAGGAAATTTATCTTATTTTAAGATAATTTACTAGTGAAACATCAACATTCAAAAGCAATTCAAATAGTAATAAAATGTGAGGAATTAGATTGCCTGAAGATATCGAGAAACAAATCAGAGCTAAAATATCAGAGCTAAATCTTAAAGACACAGAATTAATCCATTTTGGATCTATTGC
>JAGLXK010000460.1 GCA_023132955.1 Candidatus Heimdallarchaeota archaeon | reverse complement strand
TCGATTTTGAGGATAGAATATTGAGTACAAGCCAATCATTCCATCTAACAGTCTATGGAGCTCCACACGATGATTATTCAATCGATGACCTGAATGGACATGGAACCCATACTGCTGGAATAGCTGCTGGAGGAGGAATCGCTAATGGAGATTATATAGGAATGGCTCCAGATGCAGACATTCTAGTAGCAAAAATAGGTGGTGCTGGTTCAGTAGTCTATGCTTTAGCTGGAATAGCCGCAATGGAATATGGTCTGACTATAGGTGTAGATGTTGTCAACCTCAGTTGGGGCGGGGGAGACAGCGAAGGAATGGATTTAACCGAAATTGCAGTAGAAGAAATGATTGCTCAAGGAGTGGTTGTTGCTGCTGCAGCAGGTAATGCAGGTGATAGAGGTTTTTACTCATTAGATTCTCCAGGATCTGCACCAAATGCATTAAGCGTTTCTGGAACAACAGTAACAGGTGGAAGATATGCTGTTAGTTCAAATGGGCCCACAGCGGATGGTTTTCCTAAACCAGACATTGGAGCTCCAGGTATGGATATAATGAGTTGTGGAATTGACAGTCCTTCAGCTTATGTTTCTCTAAGTGGAACTTCAATGGCAACTCCACATATAGCTGGAGGTGTAGCAGTTCTAATTGAAGCATTAAAAGATCAAGGAATACTTTATGATGCAGGTTTGATAAAAGCAGCTCTTATGAAGTCAGCAAATCCTGGAATTTACGGTTATCTCAGTGACGGTGCAGGACTCGCAAACTTTGGTACTGCTTACACCAACATCCAATCTGCGCCCACTAATGGTTCTGGTTTCCCAGTTATTCTTTACGCACATTCATACTTCCCAATTATTGAATACCAGAATATACCTCAAGGATTTCATGCAGAATTATTTGTCCAATCAGTATCTTCAACTCCTTGGGAAGATTTAGCTCCAGTTCTTAGTGGGAATATTACATCTATTCTGGATTTGAACTCTACAGCTGTTACAGGACCATGGACAAAAAATTATTATCTGGCAATAAATGTTCCTGACGATGCTGCTTTAGGTCTTTATACAGGTTTTATTACTTATGAGACTGCTGCAGGTGTAACAGATACCACTTCAATAGAAATCACAGTTAAAGAAGGTAAAGGAAAAATACTATATGCAAAGTTATTTACTGATTATGGAATAGATAATCTCCTTGGTCAGTATAGATATGCCATTGAAGACCTTCTATTAAAGGGAATTGCCGTTAATGAGTATAGATTTCTTAACATAACTGGAGAAGAAAACGTCATTACTGAAGATTTGTTAAATCAACATGATGTTATTTGGATACCAGATCCCTTTGAGTTGCGACTTGATGAAAATTATACCATTTCTGGTTATACAGAAATAACAGACAGTGAAATTACGGCCATTCAAAATTACGTAACTGGTGGAGGTGGTTTATTTGTAGACTTCTTAGGATTATCATTACAGGAAACGTCTGCTGGAGATAGAAATCTTGGAACTAACATTACAAGATTAAATGAACTCATTTCAATTTATGGAATTGAAGCTTCATCCAATTTGTATGATTTTGGTTCTCCAGTTAAAGTACCAATAACTAAGACTCATGCTGTTACTGAAGGTGTTGATTTCATAGATCATTATGGTACAACGTTAACTGTCACAGGTGATGCTATTGCTCTAGCAAAGTATTCAAACAAACCAACAGTTGCTCTCTGGGAGAATTTAGCTGGAGGAAGAGTATTGATAACTTCAACTAATTTCCATATAGATACAAAAGGATATCGTGATTTGTACAATTCCGGAACACAAAATGAGATTTTTGCAATAAATGCATTCAACTGGTTAACTGCTAGAGAAAAAATCACAGCAGATTACAGTGAAGATGAAACAGGTGTAGATTTTGACATATACTCACTTGATCCACTTGCATATATTACTGCCTCTGTTGAAATTGTAGGGCCAACTGGAACAACATTCTATTTTGTATCGTTAACTGATGTTGGTGTTGGATTATATAGCTACAGACTTACTTATACAGATGAAGGTATCTACACATTCATTCTTGAATCTGCTGATGATAAATGGATTGGTGAGTTTCTATTTGATTCAAGCCCACCAGTAATTACCAGTGGAACTTGGGCAAATTATACAGTCCCAGAATCTGCTAGATTGGATTTCAAGATTCAAGATACGACTACAGACATTATTTCAACGGCTGTAGAACTTAATGGTGGAAGCCTTAGCATATCTGGAACCGGAAAAGTGAGAACCTTTGTTGTATTAGTTTCTGCTCTAATTGAAGGAGATAACACATTGTATATCTATGCAAGAGATGCAGCAGGTAATGTAATTGAAGCTACATATATTATTCCAACAAAGAAACCAAAAGGAAGTCCAGTGAACACATTTTATGCAATATTAGGGTTGTTATCTATAGCAGCTCTAATTACTTACTTAAGAAAAAGGAAAAACTAGTTTTTTTCCTCTTTTTTCTTCCTCTTTTTTCTCCCTTTGGCAAACATTTTTAACACTGTTTTCTTTAATCCTCTTGAGATTCTCACGAGATTAGTTACACAAGGGAAGTTTGAGGATTCAAATGACTATAGCAAAAGGAACAAAGTTCATTGTTTTGTTTTTACTAGCTTTTTCAGCTCTATGTTTCGTTTTATCATTTGTAATATGGTATCTAACCAGCTTCTATTGGCATTTTATTATACTCGGCTTAATTATAATAGCAAGTTCTTTCATTATTTGGAGTTTTAGAGATCCTGAAAGGTTCTTTGGTATAGACATCAAAAAAATTCTAGCTCCAGCTGATGGAAGAATTATGGAAGTGGAAGAAAAAGAAGGAATAATCTATTGTGTAATTAGAATGTCACCATTTGATGTTCATATGACAAGAAGTCCAATTAAAGGAAAAGTAACAAAAACAGTATTCAAGAAGGGGGCTCATTGGCCTGCATATTTTCCAAATTATGCAAAGAAAAACCAGAGGAATAAGATAGAAATTATTGATGAAGTAGGAAACATTAATGCAGTTGTAACTCAGATTTCGGGTATCTATGCAAGAAGAACAGTTGCTTATGTTAAGGGTGGAGATAGCGTAAAACAAGGGGAAGTAATAGGAACCATCAGGTTTGGTTCACTAACAAGTTTAGAAATCAAAAGCGATAAAAAGTTTAAATTTAAGATAGGTATATCTGATGTAGTAAGAGCTGGGAAGACAGTGTTAGCTGAATGTGATTAAATGGAATGGCAAGACGTAACATTTCTGCAAAAAAACTGGATAAAAAAGACAGCTTGGATTTTGGCAAATTTCCTTACTTTTTCAAGCTTGATTCTGGCAATTATTGGAATTGTTTTCACTTTTATTAATCCAACAGATTTTAACTATTGGTTTGCAAAAATAATAGCATTATGTTCTATATTTGATTTTGCAGATGGAAAATTAGCAAGAATAAGCGGCAGTAGAAAATTGGCTGTTGATATTGATACAATTGTGGATTCTATTTCTTTTGGAATCTTTCCAGCTATATACTTGGGTTACACAGTTGCTTCTTGGTCTATTCAAACATGGAATATTGTTGCAGGCATTTTCACAGGGTTAGTTTATTTAGGCGCAGTATGGTTTAGACTTTATCGTTTCGTTAAGCGAGATCCACTTTATACACCTTATTTTAATGGACTGCCTAGTCCATTTGCAGGGATGGTTGTTGCTTGTTTAGTTATTTTTCCATACACAGAACAATGGGTAATTATGTTATCGACAGTAATAATTTCAGGATTCATGTTATCAAAAATCCCATTTCCCTCCTTTAAGGGAGTACCCACAAAATTTGAAATGTTTTGGATAGTATCTACTACACTGTGTGTTGTTCTTTTTGCTGTACTTCCTTTCAATCCAAATTGGATGGTTTATCCTGCTTATGGTATTGCAATTCTAATGATAATTTATCTTATTGCGGGTCCAGGTTATGCTATGAAACTTGATAAAAATTTGAAATTGGGACCTAAAAAAGATGTGAAAGAATAAAAGAAAAGTAAAAAAAACTTGATACTTCTTATTTCTTTAATTTTGTTAGAGCGATTTGCTCAAAACCTAAAGCGTTTGACATCACAGCATCAGTTGGTTGCAATACTTCATTGGTGTTCTTAACTATGTTCGCTTCAAAGAAGGCTTGTTTTAGATAATCACCAAAGACATATGCTCCTCCACCACAGACAATAACTTTCTCGATCCAGGCATCAGGAGGAAGATTGTTTAGAAGCCGATTGCTTTCATCAACAATCACGTCAGCAATAGAAGTAACTGCTTGATCCATTGCTGAGGTAATATCTAGAGCTTTTCCACCAACTAGAATATTTTTCTTACCTTGTTCTATAGCTGTCATTAAATCAAATGGTCGTATGATTTTACCAGCTTTTTCTTGAATTGCTCTAGATAGAGCACTTGTTAAACTGTCTACAGCTTCTTCTAAAGTACCTGATGCAGCTCTCATCATGTTACCTTTATACATACATAGAATGTCAGTAGTTCCGTGACCAACATCTACAATTATCGAATCTACTGCAGTTTGAACACCGCTTGTTTTTAATGTGTGCCAGTAAGTTCCGTAAGGTTCTGGTGCAATGAATACTTGCTCAATTAAGATTTTCATCTGCTTTGATTCACCAGTAGCATCATTTCGAACCTTAATTTCGTGAGTTCCTTTGAGACCTCTACTTAGTTCCTTACTCTCATTAACGCCAGTTGCAATGGGAACACCTGTAGCAACTACAAATTGTTCATAACTGGATTTCATAATAAGACTCAAAATAGCTTTCAAAGCCAGAAGACTATTTTGAATTGATTTCATCTTTCCTTCTGAAGCTAAAGGCTTTCTAATCTCACTTTGCAGCCTAGCTAGTTCACCTATGTAAACCTCTTGTCCTTTTGCATCTTCTATGATAAGATTGTTTAGCCAACTTTTATCAGAAGACATACCTTGCCAACCAGGATTAGGTGTTCCTATAACAGAAGGAATCCTATACTTATTGTCTCCTGAAGTAAGTTTTATTGTACTTGTTCCTAAATCAATTCCAACAGCATTTGTCATGGGCGCGATAGGCATATTTTTCACCACAGTTTTTATCTCATGATTTCATTATTTAAACCATTTGTAAGTTCACAACAAAGCTAATCTCTTAGCTCTTTGCACCCACTTATTTCATTCTAATATCTTTAAATTACTATAAAAGCTCGAGGTTTCATTCTAGAGTTTTTTATTCCAATTATTAAAATGTAAAAAGCATAAATTTAAAGGTTTCAAAGCCTTAAAGTAGCTTAGAAGATTATATGCTACTGGAAAAAGTATATAAAGGCATGTGCTATTTTATGGCTAGCACACGTAAACCCAGGTGATAACTGTGGGCATATTTCAGCAAGATATGGACGAACTAGAGGTGAGGGCCCGGATTGATCTTGTTCTACGACAATCAGCTCAACTATTTACAACTGAGAGTGGTAAAAGAGTTCGTTTAAATGAAGCAATTCGTTTGCGAGAATTTAATGCAGTTATGGGGTTGATTATAGCCTATAGCGCAGGTGCTTTCTTAAGCGTTGACCGATTTAGGATAGAAGACGCGCATCCTATCCGCTATAAGAGAATCATCAATAGATTAAATTGTTATAGTGGTCAGGTAAACTCAGCTTTAATGCTCGAGTTGTTACGTCTAAGGGATCAAACTAAAATAAGCAAATATGAGCTAATTAGAGTAGTTCAAAGCAAATACTTTAATCACAAACCTGTTGGAACAAGAGATATCACTGAATCTCTTAACAGAATGTTAAGAAAAACAATGGACGAATATTTCAGCTTCGAGGGTAGATATTTCAGAAGAAGCCATTTTGAACTCCGTTTAGTTGAAGTTCCACGCAACACCCCATACGAATTAGCAAAAATTAGTGTAGATAACGTAATTCAATTCTAAACACTCATCTCTTTTGTAAGAAAGTTGTCTTATCTTTTTTTGCTATTTGGTGTTTAAAATTAATCCAATTATTATAATAGATTTAAAACTGGAAAAGAATGGAATTTCAGATGTTCTGGACGTATTCCAATCTTTGTTCTACAGCTAACTGAGTGAGTTTTTGAATAGGTTTAACAATCAACCAAACTGAATCTGGTCTCTTGTCTATTCTCAATCTATTACTATCATCAAAATGCTCATCTCTTTTTGGAGATGTTAGGATAGAAAGTAATTCATTCCTTGCATTTAAGCAGCTTCCAGTTAATACTAAGTTTGCGGCTTTATCACTATGAATGGCGCCTTCATCAAGTAGATTTTGGATAATATCTCTCTTATCAAGTCTTTCTTCAGCAGGTAAATCAGATTTGTTGATATAAGCAACTACAGGAATCTCGGATCCAAATTTCTCACCTACTATTTCCTTAGCTTCCTTAATAATTGCTTCATTTTGCTCCTTTGCTGCTTTTTCGAAGTTCAAAAATAGAATAACTGCATCGACACCTTTCATGACAATATCTCTCTGAACTTTGTGTCTTTCTTCTCCAGGAACTGTCCAGAGTTGGTATCGCAATCTATCAAAATTATTTCCTTTAAATGGAGGTGTTTGAAAGACGCCTTGATCAAAAAATACTGTACGACCTGAATCATCTTGTATTTTTGTTAATGCCGAAACAATAGTTTTTGGATTCTCCATTCTTCTGAGTGCATTGAAAACTGTCAACATGCTTGTTTTACCACTCATCGGAGGTCCAAACAGAACTATCTTAATTGTTGGTTTTCCTTCCCTATCAACTGAAAAAAGGTCAGATAACTCTAGTTGACTCATGAATATTTATTTAGAGAATTAGTATATAAAATTATACATAACTTTGTACATTTTTTTGGTGTTTAAATATAGTGATGTAATTTCTGATCTGAAGGATTGTAGACATGCACCAACTTTATGGTGATCCTCGGGTTTACATCCAACAATCATGCAAAAGCGAACCGTAAGCATCTTTGCGTAAAGATGTGGTGGGGTAGGGGGGATGTGGCGTCCCCATGATGTGCTCTAGGTACTTTAAAAAATTTGTACAAAATTCATGTCATAGTAAATGGTGTTTAATAAATGAAAAAAACGAGATTAGAAGAGGATGTTCTATCTTTTACTTCTTCTTTTAATTGTTACAATTGATATTCCAATACTGATAACAATTATTCCCATCCAGAATGAAAAATCTAGCGAAGCTGTTGGAAGTGGATTACCTTTAATAGCAAATGTATCCGAAACTACAGATTTTACAGTTCGACCTGCATATCTGAAGCTTACTTTAATATGATAGTTTCCGAAGTACATACTGAGATCGATTAAACCACTTTCCCAGTCATTTGTAGATGGATTATAAAGCATTGAAAATGCATCTACAGGTACTCCTTGTGAATCATATAAGAGAATCATCACAAGAACATTTTCTGAGAATGAATTCCACGCATCAAGTTGAGTGTAGCTTGCATTTGCCCTTACATAAATTCCCGTTGATTCACTGTTCAAAGCGAAAGAAGGTTCTTCAACTGCTAGAATGTGATCAACATTAATCAGATCTACTGCTGATTCACCATATTGTGATGATCCAGATGCGATAATTGACACATCATAAGTAGCTTCATCAAAAGATTGCAAGGATAGTGTAATGTACCAATCAAGAGATACTGAATAATTCATAGCAAGAATTGTATAAATTGTTGAGGACCCATCAAACTGGAATTGAACATACACATCTACTCCACTTGAATCAGTAATAGGGGTTGAATTTTCATCTAAAATGACTACATTGTACAACGAAAAATTCCAATTTCCACTTACATAATTATAGCTAAAAGAATCTACTGTAAGAGGGCTACCTGGTAATAATGTAAAATCGATATAATCTGTAGTTCCCAAACCAAATTGATTCACTACTGGGATTATCGGTGTTGTTGCTGCCATCAAACTAGTTATTATATATACTTCATCTACAAGCGTTCCATTCAAGAATTCAACAATGTCTGTATCTTGAATACTTTTAGTTACTGTCCACCCATTCATGTCATGAACAGCGAAAGACATTCCTAAATAAGTTGAAGCTGGATCAGTTGGTTCAAACATAAGGTAATCAGGAGGCGAATTCAACTTTGCAACATAAAGCCCATAAAACCGATTTAATTTATTAATTTCAGATGTTGGAACTGTTGAAATTAATTCATAGTCCATCATAATATCGAGATTAGTAAAACCATATAATCCTCCTCCGAATGATGTATCGTCTACATATAATGCTGTTGCCCAATTTAGAAACAAATCATTAAATTCTATAATATATCCAACGTTTGCAAGAGCATTTTCAACACCAAGTGCTCCACCAGCCGTCTCATTGACTAAGAAGGTTATTGCATCAACCCCATATTTCTCAGCTAAATAGAAAATAAAGAGATAAGCTCCTCCATAATCAATACGTACATCCTTTCCACCTATGCTCTCATAATTCCAATATAATAGTGAGTCATCAACATTATGAGCAAAATAATCTCGAGCAAAAACTGTTAAATTATTGGTGACATCATATCCATTGAGATATTTGGCAAGTTCAGCACAACCTTCATCAACCCACCAGAATTCATCTTCATCATGATTAAAATGAATTAGATGTTGGAACTCATGAGCTAAAACACCATATGTTGTATCGTAATCAACATAAACCATTTCTCTTTGGTTTGAAGTTGGTCCAGTTCCTTCATTATTTGGATCAAAATACCCAGCAACTCCACCATCCAGATCAGATATTAGGATTGTTATATGAGAATCGCCATCGATATCTCCTAGATATCCATCAGGATCACCAAAGTAGAGAACATCATTTGGGTATATCGTTGTTTCAAATTCATCTCTCCAATCTTCTGCTTTTGCTCTTGCATTGGATAGTCCATGGTATGAAATTAAACTATTCAAAATATAGACATAACTGTTTGCTCCTATAGCTAGTAATTGAGCTGATCTTTTCACATATGTATAAGGATAGGATTCAAAGGAATCAATCATCCAAAAATCTTGTACTTCATCTATAACATCTGTTTTGACTGGAACACTGAGTTTTGGTAAGTCTGAAACAGGTTGGGAATTTTCTGACAAATATTTGTATTTCAGAACTTGTGTGGGATTTGTAGGATCACTTTTGAATAAATCGTAAGCAACCTTTGCATATTCATTCTGCTCTAAATTAAATTCAGTGTCAATTCCTAAAGTGGCATATGAGTTCCCTAAGAGAACTATGAATACCAAACTAATACTAAAATAAGCTATCTTCCTCGTTCTTCTATTCATGAAAAGTGACCTCTTTAGATTATAAGTGACAAATATCATTAAAAATGTTCACAATCAAGCAATAATTCTATCTATAATTTCGTTGAAATTGCTCTAACTATAATGCTTAACAGATAATTAGCTCCAATTAATACAACAGCTAAAATTACCAATTTTACTGCTGTTAAATTTCTTTTGGCATGTTTGTTTGCAGCTATCATCTCTTTTCCCCAGAAGGTCTCATCGCCTCTCTTGAATTCCCAATAATCAAGATAATCCTCTCTATCTGATTCAGGATCACAAATCACTCGGATTTTGTCTTTAATCTCTTTTTCTTTTGCATCATAAGCTATAGCACTGATGAATAAAGATACAGCTTTTTTTGGAGGAGTTTTGAAGACTTTAGGAATATGAATTATTTTTTCTTCCTTGTTAATTTTACTTGGAATAGCTTTGTTGTTAACATATACAGAAATAGTTTCAGGATCTATTCTGATCTCATCATATCTAATTCTGATTTGAAACTCAGCTGGTGTAACAGCCTGATCATCTGGTTCTATTATTCTCATTTTTGGAGGTACATTATATCTACTCAAACCCCCCATACACCCCCCAAGTATCAGCGATGCAGCTGGGAGATAAAGAAGGGTTGTTTCGAAGATTGCACCACCATTAAATGCTATAAGATCACCTGAATAGAAGTATCCGCCCATAGCAACGAACACGGAGGTTTCGAAAAAGAAACCACCAACAGTTACTTCTAGAAGTACCCAGATAAGGATTTCCATTACTACAATTATACCTCCCCATTTCAAACAAAAAAGAGCGATTAGTTTTATTTTTTCTTTCAGAGTAAGACTCAAGAAATCTATTTCTACCTTTTCTGTTTTATCTTTTCTAAATGGAAACCGCATTTTAATCACTTACAATATACTTAAACAGTGCAAAAGAATAATAGAACATCAGTAAAGCTATGTGAACTCCGAATATTGTCCCAACTGAACTGTCATATGAACCAACAGCAATGTTTCCTGCAACAGCATAAATAAAGACAGTTCCCCCGCCAAATAATAATGCTACACTCATTGCAAGAGCAGTCATCATTTTTATAACAACTAGATCAAATAGTCTGTCTGGTTTTAGTTTACTTGGGGGTGGCTTTCTTTCAGTCATTCTTATCCTTGAGGGTGGCTTTTTTTTAGTCATTCTTATCACTAATTTGGATTCATCTGCTTTGTTTGATATAGTTTATTTTCAGTAATTGAAATTTGAATATTACTTACCACAAAATATAACTGTGCTCTCTTTTTTATTTCTTTGCTTTTTTCACATCATTAGAATTGTTTTGATGTAAAACGACTTTACCATCTTCTTCATCAATAAAAATCTCTTGTTGAACTTTTAATTTATCAATTACATGTCTTGGTAGCTGAATCCCGCCATAACGGTCAAGATATACATGATGCATATCACGGATTGTTTTCAGTTTTTCAGTAGGTGAATAACCAGAGATTCTACCATCTACAATTTGAATCAATTTATCTGTTGATTTAGCAACATCGAAATCATGAGTAACCATAATCGCGGTAATTCCATGGGTTTCATTTAGATGTTTAAAGTATTTTAAAAGCTCTCCTGCAGTTTTAGAATCAAGTTCTCCTGTTGGTTCATCTGCAAGCAAAAGTATTGGATTATGGGCGAGAGCACAAGCCAAACCTGCTCTTTGTACTTCTCCACCAGATAACTGACTAGGTTTATGTTTTAGCCTTTTCGCCAAACCAACTTCACCTAGTAGTTCTTTTGCATCTTTTATTCGCTGTTCTCGCGGAATACCAAGTAATCGCATAGGAATTTCCACGTTTTCCAAAATATTGATCTCCCAAATTAAGTTTCTATTAGGGATTTGCCATAAAGTTCCTACTTTAAATCGTCGATAAAGGCTTCTTGAATCCTCAGTTAGTTGGTCCAAACGAACACCCCCTACACTAATTCGACCAGCAGAGGGTTCAGTCATCCCTGCTAGAACAAGCAGAAGGGTGGTTTTTCCCGAACCTGAAGGACCTATTATTGATATGAATTCTCCTTGATTTATTTCAAGTTCTATCCCCCTTAAAGCAGGAACTCTTATATTGAATTCTTTAGTGTGGTAGATTTTTATCAAGTCTCGTACTTCAATAAATGCCATTTTATCACCTAAGCAGATTGTCTTAATTCAGTTCCAATTTCTTGTTTTGAAGAACTTATAGTAGGTATTGCTGCTCCAACCAAAGCAGTTACAAACAGGATTGATAATACTAATGCTATTTGCCCAACTGGAAATGCCATTGAATACGGTGGAATTGTTCTATTAATTGCTAATATTGCCATAAGCATCGTTGAAGAGATATACCCAACAATTAGACCTACAATTGTTGTGAAAGCGAGTAAAGAGACATACACTGAGATATAATACTTCATCAATTGTCTAGAAGAAATACCTATGGCTTTCATTGTAGCAATTTCTTTTGATTTATCGATTAATTGAATGGAAGCGAACAACGCAAGAATTATTGCATTAATAGTGAATGACATTAGGAGCGTTGAGTTAATAGCTGAGTAAAGAATTGATGATCTGGGGCTATCGGGACTTACGAATACTTCTCTTTCAACATCAAATATGAATCCAGTACTAAAGGAAGAGATCTCATCAGCAACCTCAGATATGACTGCTCCATCAGCGACTTTAACAAAAAGATAACTTATCACATCGAAAGGAGCTATTTGAATGTAGTTCAAGAAATTAATTGGTGCTACAAAGTGAAAAACCTGTGATCGGACATTAGTAGTTAATATGTCTTTAACAAGAACTGGCCAGTACTTGAAAGTGTCCATTATTTTAAGAGTTATATTCTCATCCCAATATGGAGTACCGAGTATAGGACGCATGCTTTCATTATAAGCTCTATATGTTATAGGTTTATCCTCCCATGTTTTGATATTGTAAGCAGCTATTTCGTCCTCTTGAGCAAGTACAGATTTTGGAGCTAGATCATTAGAAGTATTAAGCTCATTCATAAGTTCATTAAACTCAAATTTACTAAAATCATCTCTGAAATATGCCGTTTTATTATAACTAATTGGGTCAACAACTAAGACCGAATATGTTAAGGCAAGATCGCCTTGAACATTATCTAAATTAATCAAACGAACAATTGAAGTAGATTCAACAGAAGTAAGATTATCTATTGTTGCTTTTAGTATATAATCATCTACAGGAAAATCTCGTATCATAATATCTGACCCAACATCATAATATGCACTATTCAGGTTGTAATTTTGATAAGTGAAAGGTACAACAATTGATGCGACAACGAGAGAAAATGATAAGCTGAGAATTATTGAAGACCTAGCAAAACTTTTCTGATATCTACTTATCTCTCTTACACTGAGAGAAGAAATGTCCATTTTCAATTTAGTAGTTAATTTAATTAATAAGCGAGAAAATAATGGTAAAAATCTTTGGAATAAGAGTATTAAACCAAAAATCATTAAAATTGTTGCAGGAATTCCTATATATCGTGCAGTAGATTCCTTATGGGAGGTTAATATGGGTAATTGATAAACTATCCATACTGTACCTGCTAAGAGTAATAGAACAATATCTACAAAGTACTTATAGAAGCGAGGTAGTGACTTCTCTACTTTACCATAATCATCAATACTTCTCTTTCTCAGTAGTGTCATCGTATTGAAAAGTTGAATAAATAATATTGCTCCAACACTGCCTAAAACTGCTACAATTACTGAAGAAAGCTCTATTCTCAAAGGAGAAGTAGTGTTTGAAAATTTCAAGAAACCTGAGCTTCTAGTTAATAAGGATGCAATAGGTGTTCCTAGAAAAATACCCACGAACAAAGAAACCCCTCCTACAATTAGCGATTCTAAGGCTAGATAAGAACCAATTTCTCCTCTGTTACTCCCTCTTTCAGTTAAGATTGTTAATTGTCTATCTCTTTTCTTTCTTACCAGATTGGCAGCATACACTGTCAATATAATAGTTAAAGCCATAATAGGAGCAAGAAAAGAAAACATGAAAGTTTGATATAATTCATATTCATCTTTAAAACTTTCCATTAAATCGACGAGATAAGAACTAATTCGAGCATTATTAATACCACCTAAAGTTTGATACCATTCTTTTAGTTGGATTCCTATTGTTTTGAGAATAGTTATCTCTTTATCAATCTGAAAAGCATCAATTAATGATACGTCATAGAATAAATTTTCATAGACAGTTCCTTGACTATATGTTAGCGCAATATCATTGTTTATATTTGCAGCAGGTATCCATCGGGTAAACAAAGCTAAATTATCTTCTAATTCCAGCACATATTTAATGGGTATACCAATTGTAGATTCTATCACATCATAAACAGGAAGGTCGTCCAAAAAGACAATCCCCGTAATATTGACAGTTGTTTGAGCTCCAGGAACTGTAAGAGAAGCACTTCTGTCTAAAGCAATTTGAATAAAGAGTGGAATTATTGAACCATTTCTGAAAGTTGTATGGTTATAAAAATCTCTAGTCATTAGAGCCAAAGCTTCATTATCACTCTCAGGTGCATGACCGTATGCAATATTACTCTCAATGAAATGCCTCAATTTGAGATCGGATCCATACAATTGCATATTCGGGAAACTCGTGAGATTAGTTGTAGGGTCAAGTGATTGCGTGAACGATGCCAATTTAAAAAACAAATCTCTTTGTGGAACACGATGAGTCATATCAATGAAATCCATAGCATATTTAGCAACATTGTCAATGCTATTGTATTGATGATATGATGCTTCAATTGGTATACCTGCTAATTCAACTTGGATGAACCTTCGAGGTTCATCAGCCAAATAAAGATCAAAAGCCTGGAATTGATAAGAATAAATGAAGAATACGTATTGTGTTATCACAGATACTGCAAGAGTTACACCTATTGCTGAAATAAGTGCATATTTCCAACCAGCTTTAAAGAGTGGTTTGAAGAGATGAAGACCAGGAGAGAACAAGAGAAGAAAAACATCTATTATAGGGAGAACTATAACTAAAGCGGGCAAAAGCACCCATAGTATAATATCCATGACGATCTGAAAATCAGGTTTCCCACTTAATTTTGCCTCGGATAAGTTTCGGAAATATGTCTTAGTTAAAATGAAGAAGTTTTGTAAAATGTAACGTCGTGATTTTCTAGGTATGTCATTCGCTTGCTTCATTAGCTCCAGACAATTATATACACCTATAAGCCTTTTTCTTTCTCCAGTTACGCACTTATATTTCTTGCTCACATCTTGCTAGAAATTTCATAAGCGGTTATTATTGTCGGAAAGTATTGGAAAATTCGAATAATTCGAATGATACGAAAGGTTCAAATATTCGAACAATTCAGATGTTGTCTAGATAATATTTTGTGGTCATCATGGATAAGTTCGAGAAGCTAGCTTTGGAGGCAATAGAAGAGAGTAAAGGCAGTTCTTATACTCCTCAAGATCCTTTTGTCTCTTTTGGCTTTGATGCCAACCCGTTTCTTGAAACATCTATAGAAGATTTGCAGAATGAAGAATGTATTGAATCTCGTTTTAGAGTGGTTATTAAATACATCAACAAGGTTCACAATAGCTTTCTTGACACTTGTAAGGAAAAGAAGAAAGATTCTGATACCGCGATAATGGATGGTGTTTTGTATGGTCCAAGTCAATCAGGTGTTAGTACATTAATTTCTTTAGTTCATCAATACTTGATAAAAGTTCACAAAGAATTAACAAACACTGTTTTCTCAGATGCTAAAGAATTAGTTGAATTTGAAGACAACCAATATTCTATCGCTAAAACAATTCAGAATTTTAGAAATTTCATAGGAAGTCAGAATACAGGAGGAGATACCATTTCACTACTAATTATAGATCATGCTGATTTCTTAATTGATTTCTTTGAAGACTTCAGATACGCATTAGATAGAGATTTTCAGAATACACCCATAGTATTTGTTTTCTCTCAAGGTGGATGGACACGGTTAAAGAATCAGCTTGCGTTTTCTGATTATGATTTAATCAATAGTATGGTACCAAGTCAACAAATTAATTCCTTAAATGAAGATGAAATATTTGAGATTTTAAGTTTGAAATTAAGCAAAAATAAGCAAATTCTAAATCCTTTCACCAAAGAAATACTTCAAGCAATTTCAAAAAAAGCTAGTGGAAGTCTGTTAAATGCCATAAAGATTTGCACCAAAGTTTGCGAAGAATGTTTCTACAATGGTCTAGATATCTCTTCTTTGTCCCTAATTAATGATGTTACATCATTTCTAGCCATTGACGTGAACAAGGAATTCTTTGATCTTGTGACACTTAATGATAATACTCAAACATTTATTCTTGCTCTAATTACGATGAAGTCTACTGCTTATGATTTTGGTATAACATATGATGACATTGTTAATAATTTAGGGATACAAAAAACTTCAGCCTCCCACCATTTAAAGCAACTTCAAGAAAGACGATATGTTATAAAAAAGACAGTGAACAGAAAAGCTTTCTACAGATTGAGAGAGGAACTTAAAACCATATCTGATACATACTTAATGAAAAGTTTTGAACAAAAAGAAACTCATGTAAGGCTCGAAAGTATTTCTAATTTGGTTTAACTGGTTAATCTAAAGTATAAGCAAGATTTGACTAACCTGTATCACAATTAAAAAAATAAGAAAAAGGAAGGAGATTTTACTCGGATTCTTTTTCCTCTTCTTCTTCATCATACGAAAGAGGAGGTGTTAAAAGTGCGGTTGATTCTATAAATGTTTTTCCAGCATCGATATTCTGTTTGATGTAACCAAAGTAATCCAATTCAAAGATATACTTGGATGCAACTTCCTCAGGTACATTAAGCATTTTAGAGAGTTCTTCTTTAGCTAAAGGTCTCTGGAAATCATTGAGCAAATATAGAACTCTATATTTAGGATCTGTATTTAGGAAAGCTTCAACTGACTTTAGAGTTTTGTTTAGATTGTCAATTTTCTTTCTTAATTTTTGTATATTGAGTTCATACTGATACTTCTCTTCAGAAGAAATTGTTCCTTGCTTTTCCATAGTGAGTAAAGTGTTCTTTGTGTCTGCTAATTCTTTAGTTGATTCTTCAAGCCTTGCTTTCAAATCCTCGAGAGTATCTTGTTTTTCTAAAATTTGTTCTTCAACCTTTTCTCTTTCTTCTGTAGCTTTTTCAGCAATGTCTCTAATTTCTTGAATTTCAGCTTCCTTCTCAGCAAATTGTAACATCATTTCATCTGTTGTTGTCTGTAAACCATGTAGTTCTTGTTCCTTTGAACTTATATCTTGTTGGAGTTCAACCATAGTTTCAGCAAGTCTTTCCATATCCTCATCTCTTTGATGAATTTGTTTTCTAAGTTCCTCTAGCTGTGTTGAATCTTCAGCTTGATCAGCGGCTTGATCTTGAATATCTTCCATCTGTTTCTTTAATGAATCAATTTGAGAGGATTTCTGTTGAATATCGATTTTTTGGTTTCTTACAGTATCTTCATGTTCAGCAATTTTATTTCTAAGATTGAAAACTGTCTGTCTTGTGCTATCAAGTTGTTTTTGTAGTTCATCGAATAATTGATCCTCTTTGGATAAAGCTTCAGAAGACACAGATCTTAAACGTGCTTCCATTTCTTCAACATGTGTAGACATAGCATCTCTTTCGATTTTTAATCTATTAAATTCAGATTGGAGGTTATTCTTTTCCAGAGATAACTGATGAATGGTTCTGTCTTTGTCCATTATCACTTGGTCTCTAGCTTCAATTATAGTTTGATCCACACCCATTGTAGTTGCTTTTTCAGATAGTTCTCCAATAGCTTGGTCTTTGCTTTTGAGAACAGACTGAATATCTGTCAATTCATTTTGTATAGAGATTGTCTCAGCTTTAAGATTTCCAATTTGATCATTTAATTCATCAATTTTCAAAGCATCATCTTGAATTTTCGTTTCATACCCAGGAATTTTTGCAGCTTCAACCCTTAATTTCTCAAGCTCACCAAGCATTTCTTGAGTAATCATTTTCGCATCAACAAATCCCTGTTCTATACCTTGACGAATCTTACTAGTGCTTTCTGTAACAACCATTAGATGGATATCTCGTAAAAGACCCACATAACTATCTTTGAAATTTCGAATGATTTTATCAACTTCGGATACAGAATATTGTGCTTTTCCAGGTGCTAAAGAACTACTTTTAATTTCTTCAGCTCTAGCTTTTACTTGTTCTTCTGAAGTTGTACGAATAACTCTCATTTCACCTAGAAATTTCTTCACGAGAGAGCGCACAACACTGAAAGGACTTTGCGTTTCTATAGCCATTTATTTCAGCTCATAGCTTACCTATACAAATTATTAAGTTAACGATATATATGAGTTTTTCAGTTGTTTTCACTAAAAACATGGCATTAAATTGATTTTCAGTTCAGATATAATGGAATGTAGAATAAACCATCTCTAAACTCATCAATTTCTTGAAGAAAGCCTGATAGTTGGTAAAAGGGAATTATAGGAATTTCTGAAGAGAACTGAATATTATGATCTCTCCAAGAGAGAATTAATGGATAAAGCTTCACTTCCCTCTTCAATGGTAAAGCAAGTTTTGAAATAAGTTCTTCTGAAAGGACGGGAAATATTTCATAAAGTACTTCTGTTCTTTCCTTTTGTTTAACAGCTGCATCTTTCATGATAGAGGGCGAAGGATGCCTATAATATTTGCAATCAATCAAAAATAAGTAAGGATATTTGAATGCTAGAACATCAATTTCATATTTTGTGAACTCGTCCTTAAATCGAAAATTAGAAAGAACTGAATAACCTAACTCATCAAAAAGAGCAGTAATAACATTCTCAAATCCTTTCCAATCAATAAACTCGAGTATGCTTTTCACACTAATACCTTGCATAAGAAGAGAAAGTAGAATTTGACCCTTTTCTTCATCTGTGAAATCAACCTTATTGAAGAATTCTTCTAATGAATAATTCAAAGAAGTAAGAAGGGGAATACATCTATCTTTTTCCACTGCTTTAAGATTAGTTACATCTACTTTATTGCGATTGAATATATGATTTAATATAGTAACAATTGAGTTATCCATTCTCTAATCAACATAAAATAAAAATGAGAATATTAAGATTCGCTTTTAGCAGATTTAACTCGGTGAATAATTATTTCTCGTGTTAATTGCTCAATTGGCTGAGCAGTTTTTTGAACACTTAAAGGTCTAGCTCCTTTTTTAAGACGTCCATATTCATCAAGCATTGATTTTATATCAGGACTTCTTAAAAGAGTCATCAACTCATTTCTAGCTTGAAGACAAGATGTTTCAATTACTCGCATGTAGGCTTCTCCTTTATTAGCTGCAAGTTTCTTTTCAATTAATAAATCAAGAAACTTATCTGTAGGAGTACGCTCTTCAGGAGGAAGATCAATCTTATTCAGAACGATTAAGAATGGCAAGGATTTTCCTAAGATATCTCCCTTAAGGGCTATGAGCTCAACAAGGCTTTCTACATTGTCATCCCACATATTTTTGCTGGGATCGAACATAAATATCAATCCGTCAGCACCCTCAAGAACAACTTTTCTTTGAATATAATGTCTTTTCTGACCAGCTACTGTCCAAACTTGGTATCTTAGCTTTGGAACACTTACGCCTTGTCCTTTTGGTAATTCAAAGGTACTTTGATCATAAAAGATTGTTCTACCACTAGGGTCATCTATCTTCTTTAAGGAAGAATAGATTGTTTCAGGATCTTCAACTTTCCTTAGAACATTATAGACTGTTAACATACTTGTTTTACCTGACAATGAAGGTCCATATATAACCAATTTTAGATACGGTATTCCAGAACCATCTACTTTGAAAATATCTTTTATTTTTAAACTGCTTGACATCTTATATCTAGCCGCCAAGATTTTTACGTATTTAGGTTTTTAGGTGCGAATTCTAAAACCTTTTCTTGATTTATATATGTCTCCATTATAATGAAATTCTATTAAACTTTGCTATAATTTCACTATGAAACAACTATTCTCTAAATTCCGAACCTCAGAGATGTGATAAAAGTATTATAGACCTTGATTATGTTGATTTAGAAGGTTTTTCTCATCTCTATGAAGGGAAACAGCTAGTTCTGCGACAATTCCATCCAAAAAAGCTAATGTAGCATGTTCAAAGGCTGTTCCTTCAGGTGCTAATGTACTATCCAACCCCTGGTCTCTTCTTTCTAAATCAGATTTTGTTCTACCTTTGAGTTTCACGGTAACATCCCCTAATCGCCCAATAACACTCAAAGGATAGCTTGTAATGACAATTACAAACGGATTATATATCAAATAAGTTTCTAACATAGCTTTAACTATAGGAGTTGTTCCAGATCCACTAATTACCATAATGGTATCACCTTCCCTTAAACGAGGGACAGATCTTGTGTTTGTGATAAAACGGCTTTCAACACCAAAATGCTCTAATCTTGTTTGAAACATCTGACCTACATATGCACTTCTTCCACTTGCTAAAATATAGATTCTTTTTTTGTCTTGTATATCAACCATTAACCTATCCCTAACTTGTTGAACATACTCATAATGATCAGTCATGTGTTTGATATTATCTTGTAAGTTTGATACCATCAATTCCATTGCTCTAAAAATTGCAGGTTGTTCTGTGTAACTAGCAAGTTTTTTAATTCGCTCATCTGACATGACACGCTTCTTATTTTTTGCATTGTTTTTTTTAACCATTTTCTCACAACTTACTACAAGTTAACTCTCAAATGATAACCCAGAAATTATCATTTACTTCTCTCTTAAGCACACTATTGGATAATGTTTTTAAATCACTCGGTTTTCTGAAAGAACCTTATTCGGTAATATTGTTTTACTTAAGTAAATAACAGACCTATTGTTACCTAACACAGTTTTTTGATATAAATTCCAAGAATACAAGAAATAGAAATATAAGGAGGAAAATACGATATTCATTTGATAATATGAAATTATGGGACAAGTTATGGAAGAGACCAAAAATAGTTGCATCTGCAATATTATTATTTTGGATTTTACTTGTCTCAATTAATATCAATAAAATATTGAATATTTCAGATTATGTAAGTGATGAAGGTAATAATCTTTCTACAACTAGCCAATCTGAATCTTCGATTGGTGCCGAGATTTTATCCACATTTAGCGAAGTAAACAGTTCATTTCAGATTATAGTTAGGAATCCTAATGGTAGTATAGTTTCGGAATCCATGTATCTAAAGGTAGCAAGTTTAGTATTTAATATAACGCATAATCCAAAAATTGGTCCATATTTATCTCCAAGTAAACCTTATTCTTCGTTATATGTTGATGCAGATAATCTTCTCAGAACAATATTAAGTCTTCAATGGTATGCTACACAATTATCTTTTGCTTCAATTCATTATGTTTGGGGTGGTATAGAATATTTTAGCTCAACTTGGCTTGATCAATATAATAGCACAAATAGTACCTTTTTGGCAACAACAGTAACCAAACAATTAACAAATAACTATCTTGAAACACTTCTGGATTCGTTCAATGAATCGAGATATTATAGTTTTGTTGATGTTTTTTATGATGAATTGTCAAAGAGTTTTAACTATTTTGCGAATTTATCCACACCAACTAGTGAAGAAGACGTTTTCAATTTGTTAAGTAGTATAGTGAATGCAAATTCAACTTTTATCTCTGAGGTTTCAGCAGATACGAGACAAACACAACTTCTTGGGTTACTTTCTAATAATTTCAATTCTAGCGAATGGCAAAATGCAACATATTCCTACGAAAAAATTGCTGAATTTTTATTTGACTCAAATAATTCCTTTGAGGTTGATTTCATAAGAGAAGTTTATGATGATGGTAATATTCAAGGATTCATTGATGCTAAAAACAAATATTTTTTACCAGTCCTGACAATGGAATCCACAATTCCTCCAATTACTGAAGATATAATTCTTACATTTCTAAGGCAATACACAAATTATAAAGAAAGTATGGATGATGCTGATACTACAATTATAACGTTTAATATGGCGCTTAATCATTTGAATGAAGAAGGAAAAGCAGCTTATCTTGAAATTTTAGACATTTTACCATCAATAAAAGAAGAAAATGAACCCTTAGAAATTTATGCAACAGGAATTGATTTATTCATAGTTGAGATTTCGCAGGACTATCAAAATCAAGCAAAAAAAACAGATTTGATTGTTCTTATTACTATAGTAGTTATCCTTCTGCTAGTTTATAGATCTCCCATCTTGCCACTAATTCAACTCTTTGTTCTAGCAATTTCCTTAGGAGTTTCTCGTCTGCTCTTCATTGGAATAGGATCTTTAACAGGAGGTCTAGATTCAACGAGTCTTATTATCTTGAGTGTAACCCTCTTAGGAGCAACAACTGATTACTGTGTATTCCTAATGGGGGATTATCTACTTAATCTAAAGAAAACAAATTCCAAGAATAGTGCTCTTAGAACCACTCTTAAACGTACTTCTAAAAGCATAATCATTGCATCAATTTCCTTATCTTTTGGTTTTGGAGGATTAGTTTTGAGCAGCTTTGCTTTAGCAACTGGAATGGGTATAGCAGGTATAATTGGTTTTCTAACAAGCATGGTTGTTTCCTTAACTTTGGTTCCAGCAATACTTATTCTACTGAATCAAAATATTCTTACCAAGTGGAGAATTAATTTAAAAATATTTCAGAAAAGAAAGGGTTCAATCATTAAATATGTGAAAAAAGCAGTTCAAAAACCAAAGAAAGTTTTACTTGTTTTTGTAATCATTAGTTTGGTTGGAATAGGAATTTTCATTGCAGTACCAACAGATTATGCTCAAATTTCATCAGCCCCGCAATCATATCAATCAAGACAAGGATTGGACGCAATTACTCAACATATGGGAACAGAATATATTAGTCAAATTTCTCTTCTTTTCAAGACTACAGACGTGGAGCCATTTATTTTCAGTAATGACAGTTTGAATTATAAATCTATAAACGAGGTTTTATTTATAATTGAAGCAATTAAGATTGAAACGAATATAACGGTTCTTGCAGGGCTAAGTCATCCTTTTGGTAGACCATATTATGAACATTTCCAGAACACTTCTTTGTTTGTAACAGAAGAAATACAAATTCTAATGAAGAATTTTGTTTTTTCCGATGAAACTTATGCTATTGTTTATTGTGGCTCCCAATATATGGAAGGGGACAAAAGATTAGATGAACAGATTAAAACTATCAGAAAGACAATTTCAGAAATTATTGAACAGAGAGAGATTACAGAATGGCAAACATATGCAACGGGCTTTGCACCAGTTCTGTATGATTCCAAAACAGGAATTTCATTTGACTTTAACTTAATTTTCCTATTTGTTTCAGTTACAATTACTCTGTTATTATTCTTGTTTTTAAGAAATTTCTTTATGTCTGTAAGAGTTCTAATAACTATACTCTTGTCTCTAGGAATAAGCTTGGGCTTGTTTAGTTTGTGTGCTTTAATTTTCTTAGGTGGTTCAATATATTGGATTGTGCCTTTACTAGCATATGCGGTTTTAACAGCTTTAGGATTGGATTTTGATGTACTATTTCTAGGCATTTTTCAAGATATTTATACTGATGTTAAAGATTCAGAAAAAGCAATTGTAGAAGCAGTAGAACAAACAATGAATAATATTTCAGTTGCAGGAATAATTATGGCAGCAACTTATTTCAGCTTATTATTCACTTCATCTATTCACATGCAACAATTAGGATTAGGCCTAGGAATTGGAATACTAATCGATGTTTTTGTCTCACGGTTATTTATTGTTCCTCCAGCTATAGTATTAACTTTCAAAGGGGAGAAAACAAAAAAGAAAAACAGAAGAGGTATTAAGGATGAGAAATAACAAATTAGTATCAGTTCTTTTTGTTTTCATAGTACTTAGTCTTTCTGTCTCAAAAATAGAAGCTGAACATACTGAAAATTTTCGAGAGATTAGTTTTGAGGATAAAGGATATCTTATCAGTTATAGGATTGCTCAAGGTGAAAATCTAGATAACATGTTTGAAGAGTTAGGATTTGATTTACATGGATCATTCTCAAATGGAGTATTGAATGTTTTACTAAGGGAAAGGACCACAGAATTTAGAGACATCTACTATATTGAATCTGACAAATTCATACCAACTCAGGAAACAGTATATTCAATCGAAAGTTACTTAATTCTTGAAGAGTCTTTAACTGCTGAAATTAACACAGGAAGTGACTTTATCGCAGAGTTCATTGGTTTTAATTTCGAACCAGTAGAATCAGAAATTATACATGCTGAACTGCCCAAAGAAACTGCTATAATTATACCAAAAATCTTCACTAACATAACTAGACCAAATTTTGGAGCAATGATTAAAGATGCTAATTATTTTGATTTCTTACCTCTAATTATTGGGGAAGATTTTGATAGATATGAAGCTGAATTCGCTTCTTTGCTACTTGATGAATCTTTTTCAGTCAATATTTACAATAAAGGTGATGAAGAGTTTACAATTTCATTAGATATTAAACTGGAAACTTCCATATCGATGCGTGCAACTTGGAATAAGTATAGTGGTCTATTAACTGCTCTCTCTGTTCATCTAATATATGGTGGTAAAAGTAGCGTTCTGGTCATCTCATTAGAAAGTTATGAAGAGATTCTCTCCCCATTAGATTCACCTTTTATGCGATTCTTTATCACGAATAGTTCTTCTAGACATGAAATTTATCAACTAAGGAATTCTACTAAAGACCAACTAGAGCTTTGGGATCATTGGATTAACCAATTGAATCAAACATATGGTCTAAGATATTTATTTTCCAAATCTGGCCTAAATTTCCAAAAAACGCTTTATGTATATGACAAACTTCTCGATTCTTATTTCTCATCAACGCCAGTTCACGGTTCATGGATTGCACAGATTCCTCCTGTTCTCATACCAACATGGGATAAATATTTGGGGATGACAATACTGGCAGAAAAACTATGGGAACAACTGCATCAAGTGTTTCACGGGTTTCAATTTACACTTACAGGTGTTACAAGCTCTTTGTTTACCATTAGAGAAATAGATTTTCACATTGAGTATCAAAAAAGTGATGATCTTCACCACATTCTGTGGGAATTTTCATTTGATTACCAATCAAATAATACACAAACTGTTGTTCCAAGATTATTTATTCAAGATACAAAAGTCTACATGAGTGGATGGTTGGCATATACCGAAAGTGGTCAACTTCAATCATTTTCTCTTGAGTTTCAAGAATTCTATCACTCATATTATGACCCACCTGAATTAGATTTTGGAAATAATTACTTCTTTGAATACTATATTGAATCCGTATCAGAAAATATCACTAAACCTGAGTTTGTGAGTATAACTGAAACACCTCATCCTTTCCATTTTGAGCAGATAATTTTTTATTGCATTCTTGCTTATTCAATTATTAAGAAGAAACGCAAAAGAAGGAATTGATATGAAATCCACAAATAAGGTACAAAACAATAAATTTGTATTAGATACTAATTTCTTTATCAGTGGATTTGAAACAAATCCTTCAGAATTTGCACTATTCCTAGAAATAATAACAGAAATGGGGATTGAACTTTTTGTTACAAATTATATTTTGCAGGAAATTCGCTGGTATCTTCGCAGAAGAATCAAGCCTCCAATTCAGATCATAAAAATCCCAATCAAAGAGGTTAGAGATTACAGAGAGAATTTGGACAAGGAAGAGCTTTCGTCTCCTCAAATTAATGATTTATCAAATATAGTAGCAGCAAAACAAGTCAATGCAGTTGTGGTATCTAGTGATTTAAAGCTTGTAAAAACTTGTGAATCTTTAAATGTTCCTGTTTTGATTAGCTCTTCATTTGTATTCTTACTAAGAAACACTTGTTCTCATGAAGCTCATAATGAGGCTTTAGAAAAACTCCATGATGTTGTTCTATCAGATGAGATCAGACATTCTGTTGAAAAAAGGCAAATGTTTGATCCTGTAACTAGAATTAAAAAAATCCAAGAGCATGCAATCAATGTGCTACAGAATATTATTGCTGCAAATCAAATATCTCCAGAAAGGAAGACTTCGAAATATCATACCTTAGTAGAAGAGAATAATCTTATCGAACTAATGAATGAATTAGAATTTGAGTTTCCAAATTACGTAGAAGAAATGGAAAAAGGGAATCTTGAAGTTTTAAGGTTAGAACTTGAAGAAGCTTATATTGAACTATCTGATCAATCTTTAGAACTTCGAATTGCACTTCTAGAAAAGGAAAGTTATATTGAGGAGTTATCTATTCGGTTAAAAGCTAGAATACTTTACTTGCTTAGTGTAGTTGAGTTTACACTTCTGGATTTTGAAAAATTGGATGGTCATCTGAATATTATTATTGAAATTTCTACAATTTTCCCTAATCTTGTTTCAGACATTTTTATGGATCTTCATTTCCTAAGAATGGTTTATTTTCTAGTCACAGATAATCACGAAAGATTGAAAGGATATTATTCTGAAAAATTCCTATTTCTATGCGAAAAACAAGATCGTTTAGATTTACTAGGTCTCACCAGAGCTGTTATTTTAGCATCAACCATAATGGAAAGTGGTCTAATAGATAAAAAAGCAGTAATTGAAGAAAAAGATGAAATTTCCTTACTCATTCAGATTGGTTATATTTTACTGCAAAAGGAGCAATTTGAACATGCCTTATTGATACTCCTCCAATCACATTACCTTGCTTTAAATCTTGAAGATCAAGTTCTCTCAAAAGATACTTTAGAATTACTTGTAGTTCTTCACTTTGCGATAAAGGAGCGATGTACAGAGGAAATTTATCAAGGAATCGAAGATTTACAGGAATTAGGAGTATATGAACTTCCAATAATTAGTATAGCAAATATTAATGAATTACAAAGATTGATTTCTCACGAATATGTCTTGAAAGAGGAGTTAGATATCTTTTTGCAAGATTGGTTTTATATCTACCAAAGTGGTACTCTCATTAAAGAAGGTGAAGTTTACTCCTTTATACTTCTTAAGAATCCATATTACTCTCCAAGAATAGGTTTAATCCGAAAAACACCATTCTCTACTTATGATACGAGTCCTGGAAGACAAGTCAAACTATATGAAGGGAAGGTCAAAGTTGTAATTCCTAAAGAATCTACAATTGGTGGTTTTCCAATAGATCTCATCATACAAGTTGAAGAGAAAGAAGCAAAATTCATTTTCAGAGGACCATTTGGTATGAAAATAATCCTATGATTCTAGCCATGATTTGATTGTTTCAGTTAGTTCGTTATTTGTGAAAGGATGTCGTTTTATTTTTTCAATTATTTGACTTATATCATGTCTTCTTTGAGTTGCAAGGACACCCATTTCCATTAATGCATCTCTGGCTTTTGTAAAAGCTTGTATTAGCTCATCTTTATCAGATTCAACATAGACAACTGATATCAAATTTTCATATACTTGCTCTGGTGTAAGACCCCCCCAGTTCTTTGATATATCTGTCATTTCGGCAAACTCTGATGAGATAACAGCAAAACCTCGTCCAATCTTCTTAATGAAATTCTTTTGCATTAACCTAAAAATTGCTCTTGAAATATCTTGAGGTTCAATTTTTAGTTTTTGTTTTATTTCATCTTCAGTCATAGGCATCTCCGCTTTGAGAAGAAGTCCTAGAATTTGCTGATCTGGTGTTCCACTTTCACTACAATGAATAGCCAAATCTCTTAGTGAAGAAACAAAGACATCATCTGTTGGTTTTTTGTAATAAGCCATTAAAGTATCAACAAAATGGTTAACCGGACCTAAATCTAACTCAGGAATATTTGAAACACTTGATTCGCTAGGTTGTTCATGAAGGGGGGTTGGAGGATTAAAAGTTGATTGTGGTGAGCTTTCTTGAAGTTCATTAATTTCCAATTCTTTCTGCTGAACAATTTTTTGTAGTTCATATTCTCGATCGCTTCTTGCTTTCTTGTCTTGCTCAAAAAACATTCTTTCTTCTTCTACTCTCTTAGAATATTCTTGTATTTCCAAATCTTTGTTTTGTATAACTTGATTAAGTTTTGAAATTTCTACCTGCAATTCTTCAATTCTATTGGACTGATTAGCAATTCTTTGTTGCAATTGCTGTATAAACTGCTGTTGAGCTTGAGATCTTAACTTTGCTTTCTTTGGATCGTCTTTAGAATTTTCGTCATCAAATGGATTATGAACCATCCCATTCACCTAACTTCTCTTTAGAACCGTATCAAATAAAGTTATTCATTTAGTGTTTAGGAGTTAACAAATAGAGTGATAAAAATTGACACTCTGGATTGTTTACTCAAGGTTCAATATCTCTCTGATAATCGTTTCAAAGCTTGTCTGATTTTCATCCAAAGTAACATAGGGCCAGATTCTATTTTCAGTACTCATCACATATTCGGCTAGAGCTATTACATCTCCAACACCATACCCAAGTTCTTTCTTATTTCTAGCCAAGAAATTGTCGAAGTTTCTTAGTAACTCATCTTCTTTTGCCTTGGCACCTTTTGTTTCTTCAATGCGATCTGGATTGTCAAGCCTTTTGAACCTAGTTTTCATAGAAGTGTGAAAAGCAATCACAAATACATTATCATCACCATAATGTTTTCTTAATATTTCAACCTCTGAAACAGCTCTTATTCCTGAGATAAAAACCCCAGGGACTTCACTTGAAAGTTTATCTATTTTTTTCATTAACCTTTCTGTAAAAAAGCTATCTGAAATCTGCTTACATTCATCAGTAACCTTCTTAATATTTTCAGGTGTAAATTCAAAACCTCTACTTGTCACTTCTTCTAAAACTTCAGTACCGGTTTCATACAAGGGCATATTATATTTTGGCCCAATTACTTTAGCATTAGTTGTTTTACCACTTAAAGGCAACCCAGAGAGAACTACTATTTTCACCAATTTCACCTACAGATATTTTGGCCAGAGAGCTCACTCTCGTCACCGCTAGCCATAACATTGCTCAGAGAGGTCTATGATAAGCTCTGGCCATATAAACTAAAAGAAGGATATTTAAAAAATCAGTGGTTGAACGTTAAAAGAGGAAAAGAGATTAAAGGAGTCTTTTTTCACCTTCAATTTTCCTTATATCAGTTATATCTTGTGTAACTTCTAGAACGCCCAGGTATTCTCCAGCCTTATTTCTAACAGGAAAATATCGAATGAAAATTAATCTATCCCCTAACTCTAACCAGAATTCAGCTTTGTCAAGAGTTTTATTTTTGAAGCTTTCAATGATTTTCATCACTTTGTCTACACTTTGAGAAGGATGACAGTTTTCAACTAATCTACCTATAACACTTGGAGTTCGTATAAACACTCTATCAGGACCTTCACTGTAAAATTTCACAACATCATCTTTATCAACAAAAGTTGTATCTACAGGCAGAGTTTTGAAGATCTGTTGAAGAATTTCCAAATCTAAGACTCCTGTACCTAAATCAATCTGTTTTTCATCAACTATTACAGATTTAGTTTCGTCTATTTTAGCGTCTTCAGGAATAACATCAGGAGATAAGGAGAAATATCCAATATCATCAAATTGCTTTCTAACTTCAACCCAATCTGAGTCTTTTAAAAGTTTCATAGCTGTTGGAAATAAGATTTTGTTTTCTTTTGGAAAATGACTTGCTAACATCTCTGCTAAACCATGAGCATATAGGTGGAATTTCTCTAGAAAAGTTGGGAAATCATGGTCGCCTTTGTTTTTAATCAGACTAAACAGATTTTTCTTCAAATCACGAATCCGATCATGTTCTATCCACATTATTTGGGGGGGTTGAGTCACACCATATTTTTCTAAGTACGCGAATAGAACATTTTCTTCTCTTAGATAATGATTTTCTGATTTTTGTATTATATCAACTATTTTCTCAATCTCTGTTAATTCATTGATAATTGCAGGAAACTTATCTTTTTTGCTGATTTCTTTATGAATGTCTCTCAATCTGTTGACATTCTCCAACAGTATTACATGTTCTTGCATAAGTATATGAATCGGATGACCTTCAGGGGCTAAATCCCGCTCTTCTTCGAGGGTCTCTTGTAGAACTGCTAAATGAACATCACACATATGATGAATTTGTTCAGCAGGCATACCTTCCTTTATAAGCTGTTCCTCAGCTTGAGCAATTTCCAAAGAAGAGAGATTTTTAATGACTTCTTTAAACTCTTCTTTTACCTTTTGAGGATCTTCCCCATCATGCAATTTCTTGATGAGTTTCTTAATAGCTTCTTTATTCCTTATAGATTTTTCACTTACTTTCTCGTGCATTTCTTGTCAACTCAATGTTTTTAGCAGTTCGAGAGAGCCTTATAGCTCCCCTATACGAGCTTTCTTTAACAAACTCTAAATAAATACTTAGTTGGACCCAAACTTATATTTTCGAAATCAAACAAAAAGAGATTTTTTATTGGTTGAATAGAAGATTTTAAATGTCAGTAATTGGGCTGAAAAACGAGATTCAAAGGTGGGTTTTTCCTATGTTTGAAAAAGCTGACAACCCTGATAAAGAAGAAGAATTCATTGAAGTAGATGTAGATAGTGAGCCTGAGGAACAAGTTTCCCAAGAGGAAATAAAGCTCATTCCAGAAGAAGTTGAAAAAAATCATTTATCTGTTGAAATACTAAATCTGGTAAATAATAATCAAGTTGATGAATTAACTGAAATAATCTGGACATTAAACCAAGAATTAAGGGAAGCGAAAATCAAGCAAGACGAATTTCTTTATACAGCTCAAAGGGTTCAAGCAGATTTTGAAAATTTCAAAAAGAGAATGCAAAAAGATCTAGAATTCTCCAATTCCCGCACTAAAAGCAGCATTTTGCTAAAACTGACAACCCTATATGAGGATTTAGAGAGAACTCTTACAGTTTTGAATGAGAATAATGATTTGAAATCTTCTAAAGAAGCAATTAAGATTATTTTTAACAATACAAAATCCACTTTCGAAACTTTAGGAATTAAAGCTATAAATCCAATTGATGATATATTTGATCCAAAATATCATGAAGCTCTATACACAGTTGAAGATGCTAAAAAAGCTAATAACCAAATAATAGAAGTTGTGTCAAAGGGATTTATGTTAGAAGGGATTTTACTAAAACCTGCAAGAGTTGTTATTGCTAAACCTCCTCAAAAGAAGAAAGAGGAAGAGGATAGCAGTTAAGTTTTATTTCATATCTTTGTAGGAAATTTTAATTAATGGTTTGATTATCAATATGATAGTAAAGATTAGAATTAACTTATAGTTTCTATTACAGCTATAATGAATAAACTCTTTCAAGGTATTATCATGAGTAAATTAGGTATAGTATCCTATGGTTCGTATATCCCTAGATATCGTATATCTATTGAGGAGATAGCTAAGGTTTGGGATGATGATCCAAGTGAAATTATCTCACAATTACAGGTTTTTAGTAAATCAGTTCTTGGACCGGATGAAGATGTAGCTACGATGTCTGTTGAAGCAGCAAGAAATACAATAAGCCGATGGAAAGGGAATCCTAAAGACATAGGTGCAATCTATGTTGGGAGCGAATCTCACCCTTATGCAGTTAAACCTACAGCTACAATTGTCGCAGCAGCTATTGATGCTGAAAAGGAATTAACTGCTGCAGATTTGGAATTTGCATGTAAAGCTGGAACTGCTGGGATGCAAATGTGTTTTGGATTAGTTAAATCTGAAATGATAAAATTTGGATTAGCTATAGGTTCAGATGACAGCCAAGCTAAACCAAGAGATCCTCTAGAATATACAGCTGGAGCTGGAAGTGCAGCTTTTCTAATTGGTAAGGAGAGAGTTGTAGCAGAGCTAGAGGGGACGTATTCAATCACTACAGATACACCAGACTTTTGGAGAAGAGAAGGTGCAGTATTTCCTTCTCATGGGAATAGATTTACAGGACAACCAGCATACTTTCAACATATTGTTGATGCTTCCAAAGGATTAATGGAAGAACTTGGAACAAAACCTTCAGATTATAACCATGTTACATTTCATCAACCTAATACTAAGTTTCCACATACAGTTGCAAAAATGCTTGGTTTTACAACTGACCAAATCGATATCAGTTTAATATGCAAGAACATTGGAAATGCATATTCCGCTTCATCAATGCTAGGATTAGCACATATTCTTAATAATTCCAACCCAGGAGATAGAGTATTTATGACTTCATATGGCAGTGGCGCTGGAAGTGATGCATTTTCATTTTCAATTACTGATGAGATTGAAGAACTCAAATCATATCCACTAACAGTTGAATATTATGTGAACAACAAGGAAGAAATTAACTATGGTAAGTATTCTAGATACAAGGGGATATTGAGGTGATAATATGAGTAAAAGAGAAGTCTATGTTATAGGATATGGTATAACTAAATTTGGTGAGCACTATGAACTGAATCCTAGTTCCAGTGCATCACAGGCTCTATCTAAAGCTATTCAAGATGCAAAGATTAGCAAGGATCTGATTCAGAGTCTATATTTTGGGTCATTGGTTTCAAATAGGAACGGTCAGTCTTACATAGGAGCAGAAGTTAGTAGAGAGTGTAATTTGAACATACCGATTACAAAAATTGATGTAGGAAATGCAAGTGGAGCGGGAGCATTTCATCAAGCTTTCATTGCTATAAAAAGTGGTCTTCTAGACTGTATTGCAATTCTAGGTACAGAGAAATTAAGTGATTTTGTCAATAGTAGTACACTGGAGAAAATTCTTGGGGGCACAATAGATTATCAATGGGAATTTGAGCAAGGGGCCACGTTAACAAGTCTGTATGCCTGGATGACTCAAGCTCATATGAAGGAGTTCAATACAACCATGGAACAATTAGCGTCAGTTCCAGTCAAAAACCACAAAAATGGAGTGAATAATCCGATCGCTCAATTCAGACGTGAAATCTCATTGAAACGATTTCTGGATGCAAAGAGAATCTCAGACCCTATAGGAAGATTTGATCCAGCAACCCATTGTGATGGAAGCGCAGCTGTAGTAATAGCTTCCAAGGAATTTGTGGAAAGCCACACAGAAATTGAAAGGAAGGTTAAAGTTGTAGGTTCAGCTCAAAGTTCAGATAAAATTGCACTACACCATAGGGAAACCTTATCATCACTTCTAGCAACTCAAGTTACCTCAAAGAAGGCTTATGAAATGGCTCAAATTTCGTCGAAGGATATCAGTATTGCAGAAGTACATGATTCATATCCTATAGGAGAGATTCTAGCAATAGAAGATCTTGGTTTCTTCCAAAAAGGAGATGGGGGCAGTGCTACGATTGAAGGAAAAACTCAGATTAATTCAGATATTAGTGTAAATACTAGTGGAGGTCTCAAAGCTAGAGGGGATCCTTTCGGTGCAACAGGAATTGCTCAAATTATCGAAATTGTCCAACAAATGAGAAGAGAAGCTGACCAGAGACAGGTTGATGACATTAAGTATGGACTAACACAGAATGTTATGGGAACAGGAGCAAGTGTTTTAGTGAATATTTTTTCAAATTTGGAGGAGGATAAATAATGGAGCCACCAAAAATATGGAGAGAAAGAAGGGAGAAATATCTAGCACTAGGAGTCTTATGTCATGACTGCAAAAAGAAGAACTTTCCAATCACTCAACGTTGTCCAGATTGTACTAGTGGAAATATTGAAGAGGTAAAACTTGCTCAAACTGGAAAAATTTTGTACTTTACTAGAGTATCGCAAACTGCAAAAGAAATGATGTTTTACGCTCCGTACATAGTTGCTCTCATCGAATTGGATGATAGAATTAGAGTAACTGGACAAATTACAGATACAAAATTTGAGGATCTTACAGAAGGAATGAAAGTTCGAATGGTTTTCAGAACTTTATCAAAAAATGGAGAAGAAGGATTAATCGGGTACGGATTTAAGTTCGTACATATCTGATCATTGCTTAATATGTACAAAAGATTGTGCCTTCAATCCTATTGACTGAATTTGCCTCCTAGCATTATCAACTTCATGTGCATATTGTTGGTCTCCTCCAACAAAAAACCCATGAACACCACCTTGAAACTTATCCTTTACTATAATGAATCCTAAGCCACACCCATTTCTCTTATCGTCACAATAAACTACATATGAATTTTCTTTTGTTAGTTTGAGATCAAGATTAAGATGTGATACAGCGTAATTTGGGACTTGATGTACAATACTGGTATTAGAACAATAGGGGCATTTTGATGAATAGAAATTTTTTAGC
>JAGLXK010000046.1 GCA_023132955.1 Candidatus Heimdallarchaeota archaeon | reverse complement strand
GAGAACATTTTAAGTATTCTTAGGAAACATCGAATCATTAACGTAGATTTAGAGTTTATCAGAAAGGATGAAACTATAGTAATCCCAGTTAACACTTCTGATGATAATCTCAGAAGTTTACTAGAATCTGCAGCTATAGATTTTGATTTCAGTATTGATGTTTTTGCTTTTATTGAAAAGGCAAAACAGCCCAAGAATTTATTTGAAGCTGTTAAAGATTCCATTCCTGAAAATTTGCAAGAGTATATTCCCAAAGCATATGATATTATTGGTGAAATTATTATTATTGATATTTCAGAAGAAATTCAAACATTCAAACTTGAGTTTGGTAATTCTCTTCTCTCCTTATTTCCCTCAATAAAATCTGTTTATAGAAAAGCATCAGCTGTTTCTGGTGAATTGAGAATAAGAGAGATTGAATATCTTTCTGGAGAAAAAAAATGTGAAACTATTCACACTGAACATGGAATAAAGATAGCTGTTAATGTGTGTGAAGCATATTTTAGTCCCCGACTAGGACATGAACATAAGAGAGTTGCAGATCAGAGTAAAGAAGGAGAAGTCATCATTGATCTTTTTTCGGGAGTAGGTTCTTTTCCATTACACATTACTAAACGCAAGAAAATAACTGTACATGCAATTGATATAAATAAAGAAGCATTGAAGTGTTTAGGAAAATCAATTAAGATTAACAATCTTATAGGGGTGATAATACCAACACAAGGTGATTGCAGACGAGTAGCAGACACATTACCCAAAGCTGATAGAATTATAATGAATCTACCAGGCAAAGCTCAAGAATATATTGATGTGGTATGTAAAATTGCAAAACCTAGTAGTATTATCTACTTCTACCAATTTGTTTCATCTTCAAGTCCCTTTGAGGAAATGAAGAAGACACTAGAAGAGAAACTAGATGAGCAGAATTGGATTATTGAGGAGATTATAAGTTTTGAAAAGATAAGAGAAAGTGCTCCTAGAGAGATTCATGCCTGTTTAGAAGTTTCAATTACTCCTCAACATAAATAGT
>JAGLXK010000459.1 GCA_023132955.1 Candidatus Heimdallarchaeota archaeon | reverse complement strand
GAAGCTTTAGTTATTATTGATGAGGTTACAACAGGTTTTGGGAGAACAGGAGAGAAGTTTGGTTACGAGCTCTTTGATATAGCTCCGGATATTTTAGCTTTAGGGAAAGCATTAGGGAATGGATATCCAGTAAGTTCTGTTGTTACAAGATCAATTTTGGAAAAAAAACTCTCTCCCTCTGAATTATACTATGCTCAATCACATCAATTAGATCCTCTAGGAACTAGCATTGCTTTGAAAGTTGTTGACTTATTTGAGTCTGAAGAAATTATTGAAAAAAGCAAAACAAAAATTGCAAATCTGCATTCTTTTCTTAAATCACTTTCCTACCCTTTCATTCAAGAAATAAGATCATATGGTTTAATTTTTGCTATAGAACTTCAAGCGTTTGAAAATCTTTCCACAACAGATCTAATTTTGAAAATTAAAGATGATCTACTTGATGAGGGTGTTATGATAGGATATAGTATAGGAAAGGAACAAATTAGATTTTTACCGCCTTTAATCATATCTGGTGACGAAATTAAGTTCTTACAAGAGAAAATCATAAAAGTATTTGATTCAATTTTACCATAAAGAAAAAAAGTTTATTAATGACTCTCTTAAGGTAAACTATGGGTAAAATTAGAGATAAAACTTCTCAAATTATCAAACTTCGAGACGGAAGAAGGCTTGGTTTCGCAGAATTTGGTGATTCTGAAGGAAAACCTATTCTCTATTTTCACGGAAACCCTGGTACTAGAACTGAAGCTAAATTATCTGAGCTAGAATTATCAGAAAAAACTGCTAGAATAATTTCAATAGATCGTCCAGGTTTTGGATTATCTGATTTTAAAAAGGGTAGAACAATACTAGATTGGTCAAATGATATTGAGGACTTAGCAGATTCATTGGGGTTAAGCAAATTTTCAATTCTTGGTGTTTGTGGTGGGGGACCTTATGTCTTAGGATGTGCATATAAAATCCCCAAAAGATGTCACTCTGTGGGAATCATAGCAAGTATGGGTCCGATTAATAGAAAAACATTGAGATTAGAAGGAGTTAGTAAAAAAATTGTTTTTGTAAACAGAAGATTACCTTTTCTTTTTAGAACTTATTTCTGGTTGAAAATGAGTAGACACGCAAGATCCAAGAATGAATCAAAAATTAGACAAAAAATGTTAACTCATGTAATAAAAAATTTCTCTAAACCAGATAAGAAATTATTAAAAAGACCAAAAATTATGGACATACTCTGTGAAAGGATGAGGGATGTTGGAAGATTAAGTACTAAGGGTACAGTGTTTGATCGAAAACTAATCTTCAGATCTTGGGGGTTCAGGCTTGAAGATATTTCTCATAAAGTTAAAGTCCATTTATGGCAAGGACACTTAGATAAAACTGTACCAATTTCTATTGGAAA
>JAGLXK010000458.1 GCA_023132955.1 Candidatus Heimdallarchaeota archaeon | reverse complement strand
GATCTTCAACAACAAATGTAGTTCCTAGTGAGATTGTAATATTAAGAGTAACAGTAGAAACATTGGTTAATATGTCTATTACTGAAGCATTGAATGTTAAAACAGAATCAGGATCGGCTGTACCATTAATTGCATTTACAGTTATTCCGAAGATGTTGGGACTATCAGAATCATCTGTCGTTAGAAACATGGTATCAAAAATTTCGAAGTTAAACAAAGGTAAAGCTAAATCTGTTGCAACATAATACCAAGTATAGTTGTAATTATACTCCAAATCTAAGTGATAGGTCCATTCATTTGTTGAAGGTACTTGTGTCATCAACCCTTCAGTGATGTTTGCTTCAAAGACATCTGTTACAAGATTTGTTCTACTCACAAAAATATAAACAAACCACATACCACTATAAACAACTGAATCATTAATAAATACAGAAATATCAACATAAGGGTTAGGAACATTACCAGAATAAGTTGCTACAGGAGAAGCAAGTTCAACTGGTTCATGAACGTCTCCTACTCTATAATAGCCGCTCTCAATATCAGTATAACCAAAATTAGCATCATACCACTGTGCTGGAAGAATTTGTCTACTTCCAGTAGCATCTAAACCATGTCCTGCATAATCCTTGACCTCTACTAAGTAGACAACATACCATTGATTCTGAGAAGCATACATTGTTATATTATCTTCATAAGTATCAGGCGCAATATTTGTAAGAGTCACACTTGCAGAGGAGTCATAAGTGCCAGTATGGTCATATAAATCGTAATAAACTATAACAGATCTAACTCCTGAATGAGCATCAGTAGCAACAACTGTGAAAGTTATGTTGAAATAAGGATCATGTGTCGCTGTGCTGTTTGGATCAGGTGTAAAATTCACACTTACTAAAGTAGGAGCTTCAACATCTGGACCATAGATGTTGATAGTCTGTGTGATAGTTGGTGCTGGTGCATAATCTCCACCAGTTGCAATTAAATCACCTGTAAAAGCAAGATTGTGATTCCATCCAGCCCCCAAATGAGTTTCATTATATATTACCCAGTTTTGACCATCTGTAACAACAAAGGAAGCCACTTGTCCTGCAAA
>JAGLXK010000457.1 GCA_023132955.1 Candidatus Heimdallarchaeota archaeon | reverse complement strand
TCAATTACAATAATTGGTTTTTCTCCAGTTGCCCATTCGAAAATCAAAGGATTGATGAACTTTGCAGCTTCAGGCGAGAGAACGGGGATTACTTTTGCTCCATGTCTCATTAGTTTTCTGGAAATTTGTGGGGCAAGATAACAAGAGATTGAACTTGTGATACAATGAATTATTGTTTTTCCTTCTAGTTCGTTACTTAGCGTGCTAGTAATATCTTTTGAAATATGAGACATGAATAGAATTTATTATTTCTAAAAATAAATTTATGGCTAGGTGTGAAAATCTGTTGTGTGAAAATATTGCAAAACCTAATAACTTATAAGGTGTGTCGATTAATTGCACATAGTAAATTTACAAGGTTAACATAATGGCAAACATTAGTGAAAAATTAAATAATGCGTTTAATGCTCAAATTAAAGAAGAATTAGAATCAGCCTATCTCTATCTAGGAATGGCTGTATGGTTTGAAGAAAGAACTCTCGATAATCTCGCTGACTGGTTTAAAATGCAAGCTGAGGAAGAGTTTGAACATGCTATGAAATTCAAATCTCACATTGTTGAGAGAGGTGGTTCTGTTCACTACCTAGCTCTAGCAGAACAAAAACAAGATTGGACAAACATAATGGAAATTCTTGAAGCTTCTTATACACATGAAAAATACATCACAGAAAAAATTACTGAACTCCATAACATAGCAAAAGAAATTAAAGAATACAGTTCTAATTATCTTATTCAGTGGTTCATGAAAGAGCAGGTTGAAGAAGAAGATAACATTTCAGGTCTTATTGATAAATACAAAGGTTACAAGAACGACTTCAACTTTGATCATCATGTTACAAGAGTTGAATAAACACATCTCTTTTTTCTTACTTTTTCCTTTTATCTGAAAAACCTTTTAATTTAGAATATACTTTCTTAATTGTGAAACAAGAGAAATCTATCCTTCTGATTGGTCTAGGTGCTATAGGTTCGGTTTTATTTTCTAGATTAGTTAGAAACGATTACAAGGTTGTTTGCGTTACCTCTTTAAAGAGTTCAAAATTGATTAGAAAAAAAGGAATTAGAGTCCAACTTACATCTGATGTTTCACCTCTACTGCATAATTGTGAAGTATATGCTGAGCTGCCAGAGGATTATATTTTTGATAATTGCATCATTTCTACCAAATCTTGGTTAAATGAAATTCTTATTGAGGATCTAGAAAAATGGTTAACTTCTGAAGCTTCAATTCTCCTATTCCAGAATGGTTTGAATATAGAAGAACCATTTCTTGTTTCCACCAAAAAATGGAAAATCACTAGAGCAATCACTTCTCTAGCCGTTTTGAGGAAAGAGAAAAATCATTCTGTTGAAGCTAGTATAGGTGATACATATATTGGAAGCATTAATCATGAAGATCAAGAAGAACTTAAAAGAGTCAAAAAACTACTGACTGAAATTGGACTTACAGTTGAAACATCCAAAGATATTCAGAGAGATATCTGGATGAAAACAGTAACAAATAGCTCGATTGGTCCGTTAAGTGCAATTACTGGTCTTACCAATGGAGCTGTATTAGGAGATAGTTTTCTTAATAAAATAATTAGCTCAGTGATAGATGAAATCATACTCGTAGCTCCTGAAGAATTGACCTTGAATTATGAAGAAGCCTATAACATGATAAAGAAAATAGTAAGTCAAACAACAAATCATAAATCATCCATGCTTCAAGATATAGAAAGCAAAACAAAAACAGAAATTAGCACACTTAATGGTGAGATAATCAATTTAGCTGAAAAAAAGGGGATAGATGTTCCAATCAATAAGAAGTTAGTTGAACTAGTAACTAAATCAACAGATGATAATTTTCCCAAAGAGTTAGCAATTCTTGAACTAAGATCCATATATTGAGTGATATCATGTCAAAATTCTGGGTAGCGTCACACATTAGTGGGATATTTACAATACATGATGAAGCAGAGGACATTAATTACAAGGGGTCAAAAGGAGCTGGTTTTTCAATAAATCGTGGAACCACTACATGGATAGAAGAATCGGATGATTCGAAGAATCATATTTTCTTCAATGGGAAAGAAATTCAAAAATCTGTAGCAAAAATATCTGATTATATAATGTCATATTGTCAAATTGCAGCAGATAAGAAAGTAGATAGAACTCATGGAGTTTCT
>JAGLXK010000456.1 GCA_023132955.1 Candidatus Heimdallarchaeota archaeon | reverse complement strand
AAATTTAAATAAGTACGTGCTCTTTTCCTAAATCTTCCAGCATTTCAATTGTATTCTTTCTTTGTTCTGATCTTGCTCCTTTCTTATCTATCAATGCCCCCACTGGTGATTCAATTGTTTTTTCAAACGCTTGTTTTAGAACATCTTTTGTCAAATCATCCAAAGAATGTTTAGCTGCTATGTGACTAATAAAGACATCTGGATTTTCCATCAGATATTTATGAAAGCGGTAAGCATAGTGATTTCCCCCAATTCCAATGTAACTTTGATTATCAAAATTTCCTCGTTGTATGAAACCTTGAGCTGTTTCAATTATGGCTTCAGCTACAGCTGTGGCACCTGTTTCATGTACCCAATATTCTTCACTACTGCCGAGTTCCATGAAAATAAGAGGGGTTGTTAATTTTGTAGGACCATGATGAGTAACTTCTAGGTCTACCTTAAATTCATCTAGTTTGAATTCTTCTTGTTTCTCTTTTAGTTTCCTCAATCCATAGTTCAAAGCCCAGCTTGAAGTGTAGGAAAGCTCAGATTCTCTACCTGCTAAAGTGATTTTTGACCAATTTCCGGTAGGATGTATTAATAGTGCCGGTGTTCCAGAAGCTGCTCTGTGTCTACTAGCAAATATGTATAAGTCGGCATTCATTCCTTCATCCAGATGACTTGATTCTACGCCATCCCTCTTTGTGTGGATTAATTTTATGTCACCATGGTTTTGCTTAAGCGAATAGACAGGATTGCCATCAAAGCTTTCATCTGTTTCTTTGAAGAATGATTGCTGATTTAAAACGTGCCACATTGTTTGAGCTGCTTGATCTTTTTCAGGAACTATTATGGCTACTTTTGTATTTATGGTCAAAAGTCACACTTCTTTCTATGTTAAGCAAAAGCAGTTAATGTAATATAAAAATTTAGAGTAAGATAGAAAATCATTCATCATAAAATACTTGATAGGTGGTGTTGTTGGTTTTCTTTACAGCTGTGAGCTTTTCAAGCTTGAAATTTATTTCTTGCTTTGTTTTAACAGGAAAGCCATAAAATTCGTTTCTATATTTAAGTTCTCCATGTTTTTGAGCATGTTCAATCATGTACTCCTTATGTTCTTCTAATCGATTATGATTGTATTCATTGGCATAATTTACTATGTCTTTTATTCTTCCATCGATTATTTCGTTGAAATTAGTAGCAATTTCAACTCCAATACTATTTCTTTCTAAAGCCATAGCAGCTAGCATGGTGGTTCCTGTTCCTAGAAAAGGATCTAACACAATATCATGTTTTAAGGAATACATACTTATTAGACGATAAACTAACTCAAAAGGAAAAGCTGCACTTCTTTCTCGTGTATTGTTCTGTTTTAACGCTTGGTGGACTCCTTTGAGATCCCAAACATCAGAGAACCATTTATTCCTTTCTTCCCAGAAATATGAGCTATCAATTCGCTTTTTCTTCTCAATGTCTGTTTTGAATTCCCTTTTACCGCCTTTACGAAGAACAAGAATATATTCGTGTTCTAGAGTTACATATCCCCCAGGTGGTAACATACCCGACCCCATGAATTTGTTAGGGGCATTGGTTAGTTTCGCCCAAATGATGAGCGGAAGACATTGAAAACCTATTTCACAACAATGAGAAATAATTCTAGAATGAGATGCATATAGTTTGAAATCATCTCCAATACTTCGAGTTGTATCTCCAACATTAATACATGCAATACCATTAGTCTTTAGTATTCTGAAAGCTTCATCCCACACCTTATCTAGTTCCTGATGCATTAACTCAAAAGCTAGATTTCCATCTTCTTTTTCTAGTGCTACACCTATGTCAGGATTGAGTTGAGAAAAAACATGATCCCATATTTGAACAAGTGGATACATTGGGCTTGTGAGAATGAGGTCAACAGATTTATCTTCTAGAGTCCTCAAATTTTGTGCATTCTGGAAGTAAATCTTGTGAGTTGTCTCTGACATGCTTTCCCCTTTGTTTATGCTGTAAGTATAATATATTAATCAATTGGACATTAAATACTAAAAATATTAGCTAGATTAAAGTTTTGTGTAAAAAACAATTTTTAGTTGTAAAAAGGATAGCGAAAGATTTTTGTAAAAATTATTTTTAGTAACACAGTCATTATCAAAATAATCGTTTAATTATGTGAAAATCATGGCAAATGGAGAAATTATTAAGATAACAATTGATGGTAAAGAAATTGAATGTAACACGAATGAAACATATCTTTCTATTGCTGAAAGGAACGGCATTAAAATCCCAACGATATGCCATCATCCTGCTTTAGAACCTGCAGCAAAATGTAGGGTTTGTGTTGTGGAAGAAATAATCGGTAGTGTTTCAAAAACAGTAGCTTCCTGCAAAGAACTTGCCAAACCAGATGCAATAATTAAAACAGATTCTGAAAGAATTTTAAGAACAAGAAAAGCGTTAATCAGTAAATTTGCAAAATTACACAGTGAAGAATGTATTATTTGTGCAACCGGTCAAATTTGTAAGATTAAAACTCTTGAACTAAAACATTTGGATGAACCTGTAGAAATTGAGGAAAGGAAAGTAGATTTACATGAATCGAACGAATTCTTTTCACTTAACTACGAAAGCTGTATCAAATGTGGTATTTGTGTAAGAGTTTCCAGTGAACTACAAGTTTGTAATGTATTATCTATGGAGAGAGGAAAATTTGATGGCTACCCCACCACACCAGATGGTGGTAGTTTTGAGAGTGCTGGCTGTGTAGCTTGTGGTAATTGTGTTGCACTCTGTCCAGTTGGAGCTCTTGTTAACCATCATGTACGAGATTCAGAACATTGGAAAAATTTAACCAGAACCACAACAGTTTGCTCTTATTGTGGTGTAGGGTGCAATCTCGATGTTCTAGCAAACCCAAATACCAACACAATTTCTTATGTTGATTCAAATCATGACAATGTTGTTAATGGTGTGGCTCTGTGTGTAAAAGGCAGATATGGCTGGGACTTTGTTAATCATCCAGAAAGACTGAACACACCTTTGATTAAGAAAAATGGAGAATTTGTTGAAACTTCTTGGGATGAAGCTTTGGATTTAGTTGAAAAGAAACTAAAGGGGATTCGAGATGAAAGTGGTCCTGGAGCTCTTGCTTTCCTAGCCTCTGCTAAATGCACTAATGAAGAGAATTATCTTATGCAGAAATTCGCTAGAGCAGCTGTTGGAACCAATAATGTAGATCATTGTGCAAGGCTATGTCATGCTTCAACTGTAACAGGACTCGCAAAAGCTTTTGGTTCAGGAGCTATGACTAATAGTATTGATGATTTAACTAACGATGCTGAAGTAATATTCATAATAGGTAGCAATACAACAGAAGCTCATCCAGTCATAGGAATAAAAATCAAACAAGCAGTCAGAAGAGAAGTCACAAAGTTGATTGTTGCAGATCCAAGAAGGATAGAACTTGCAGATTATTCAGAAATCTATCTACAACAGAAACCAGGGTCGGATGTTGCTTTAATCAATGCTTTCATGAAAGTTATTCTCGATGAGAATCTACATGATGAAGAATTTATCAAAAGCAGAACAGAAGGTTTTGAAGAATTTAAAGAAGGCTTAAAGGACACATCACTGGAATTACTCTGTAAAATCGCAAATGTTAATGTTGAAGAGGTTAAAGAAGCTGCTAGGCTATATGCAAATGCCAAAACAGCTGCCATAGTTTACTCAATGGGTATAACTCAGCATACCACTGGAACAGATAATGTCTTGTCTCTAGCTAATCTTGCCATGATAACTGGAAACATTGGACGTCCTGGTACTGGAGTCAATCCCCTAAGAGGTCAAAACAATGTTCAAGGTTCTTGTGATCTTGGAGGATTACCTAATGTTTATCCTGGTTATCAACGAGTAACTGATCCAGAAAACAAAGCTAAATTTGAGAAAGCTTGGGGTGTTTCCAATCTTGATGACAAGGTTGGTTTAACAGTTGTGGAGGTAATTCATGCAGCTCATAGTGGAGACATTCGTGGAATTTACATTATGGGAGAAAATCCTGCCTTAAGTGATCCAAACCTAAATCATGTAAAAGAAGCTCTTGAAAACCTTGAATTCCTTGTAGTTCAAGACCTATTCCTCACTGAAACAGCAAAATACGCAGATGTCGTTCTTCCAGGAGTATCTTTTGCTGAAAAAGATGGTACTTTCACAAATACAGAGAGGAGAGTTCAACGAGTTAGGAAAGCAATTAATCCAATAAGTAATAGAAGAGATGATTGGGACATACTCCAAGAAATGTTAAATCGTTTTGGAATTGAAGCAAATTATAATAGTCCTAGTGACATCATGGATGAAGTAGCAACTCTATCACCAATATATGGAGGGATAAGTTATGAGAGAATTAAGGAAATTGGTTTACAATGGCCTTGTAAAGATAAGGATCACGAAGGAACTAAAATACTCCATCAAGGAGAGTTTACTAGAGGAAAAGGTAAATTCCATGCTATTTCTTACATAGATCCTGCAGAATTACCCGATGAGGAATATCCATACATGCTGACAACTGGTCGTATCTTATATCACTTCCATACAGGGGAAATGTCCCGCAGATCTGAAGGATTACACGAACGAAGACCTATTGAAAGAAGTGAGGTTAACATAAAAGATGCTGAAAAACTCGGTATTAAGAGTGGTAACAAGATTACTATTGAATCAAGAAGAGGTCGTTTAACAACTGTTGCTAGAGTTACGGATAGAATCCAGGAAGGTTTAGTCTTCATGTCTTTCCATTACAAAGAATCTGCTGCAAACCTTCTAACTAATGATGCCTTAGATCCTCTAGCGAAAATTCCTGAATTCAAAGTATGCGCTATTAAAATATCTAAAGAATAGACCTAGAAGATTTATTTTATTCTTCTTGGTTCAATCCTCATTTTTTTTCTTAAATGTTCAATTTTAGCATTGACACTTGGTTTTTTCTCTTTAGGAAAATATCCAACAAGATCATCCAAAGAGTGAAGAGCAAGAAAAGGTATTTCATTCTTAATCCAAAATTCATATTCTTTTTTCAACGATTCAATTCCAAGTGCCTTGTATTTCCCAACAGAAATTTTCTTTTGTTTCCAGAAATACAAGGATGAAAGAAAAGCTGAGTAATAATTCTCAATTTCAATAAGTGTCTTAATAATTCCATCTTCCTTGTTGTATCTAGTATCATCAGATGTAAAATTTGGCTGTTCTCTCTTAATTATTACTGAATCGGGGATATTAACTGCAGCTGAATTAGAATGTTCTATTCCTTCATTTTCAATATCAGGTTGAATATTTATGTTAGAAAAAATTTTGGAAGATAAATTATTTCTATCAAGTATTTCATTTATACTATAAACTTGAATTTCATTAGAAATTCTAATTGGAACATCTGCTCTTGACAATGGAAGTTGAGAAAAGCTCTCTGGAAAAGATGCTTGTGCTCCGTATAGAGAAAGTAAAGGCTCAATCATACCATTATCATACTTGAGCAAACTTACTCCCCTTTTCATAACTTTTAAACCTCTTAAAATTCTTAAGTCGAGATAGGGACGATCTGAAGGGATGAATTGAATTGAAGATTTTGCTCTTTTCTTAAGAGTAGAATAAATTCCTTTTAGAACGCCATCTAAAGAGATTTTTCTTAAATCGACAGTGAAATCTGTATTGATATTTGGTAAATAACTCTCCACAATCTCCTTATAATCGCGCTTTCTAGAATTTGAATTTACAGAGATATTGATACCATCATATATTTCGTTTCCTTGATCTAAAAGATGTATCAAAAGAGGTTCATTGTTAATATACAACAAAGCTTTGTCTAACCACTGACCATCCTTTTTCTGAAATCTTCTAGAATAGCCTCCTGCAAGAATAGTTAATGTTCGATTAGACATTAAGAAAAATGTCTACTTTCTCTATAAATGACTTTTGAAATGAAAAAATAAAATAAAAAAAGAGAATAGAATTAGTTAGAATCTTCTGATTCTTCGTCTATTTTTGCTTCTACGGCGTCTTCAACGGCTTCAGCGATTTCATCTACTTTTTCTTCTACAGCTTCTTCTACAGCTTCTTCAGTAACTTCGTCTACAACCTTTTCAACTACATCTTCAGCTATATGTTCAGCTTTTTCTTCGCTTATACCTTCTGCTTTTTCAAGAACATCTTGAACAACATCTTCAACGACATCCTCGACGACGTCTTCAACAGCTTCAGTGACTTCCTCTACAATTTCTTCGATGATTTCCTCGACGATTTCCTCAACAGCTTCAGCAATTGTTTCTTCCTTATCGAGTACTTCTTCGACAGCTTCTTCAATTTCTTCTGTTACTTCTTCTAGTACTTCCTCGGAAACTTCTTCAACTACTTTGTCTACGATTTCATCGGTTTTTTCTTCGATAGCTTCTTTCACTAATCCAGCTACTTGTTCGTCTGATATTTCTGCAGCAACACCCTCAGCCACAGCTTCAGCAACTTGTTCAACAACTTCCTCGACGACATCTTCAACGACATCTTTTACTGTTTCCTCAACCGCTTTTATAATTTCAGCCTCAGGTTCATCAACAACCTCCTCAGCTGGTTCTGGTTCAGCAACAGGTTCAACAACAGATTCAACAGAAGTTTTAGCTGGTGGTTTAACAACAGGTTCAGGTTCTGAAAAAACTACAGTTTGTGGTTCTGGTTCTGGCTCTGGTTCAGCAATTGGTTCAATTGCTGGCTCATGTGTTGGTTCAACGATAGGTTTTGGCTCATAAATATCCTGAGGATGTGGTAGTTTTTGATCTTGAACCTTTGGAGTTTCTTCGAAAACACCTTTAGCAGGTGGTACATCTTGTGCAAACACTTTCTTAGGGAAAGAATCTTGTCTAGAGTCTCCCTGAAAACCCCCAAGATCTGTATCTATGTACTTCTCTTGCACTGTCTTATGTAAATCACCAATATTATCTTCAGTGATTTGTTCTAAACGGCATTTTATGCCTGTTCTCTCGCCTGATGAAATTAAGAACCCTGATCTACTAATTGTATCAGCTATTCTTCGACCTGTTCTTTGAGCAATAAGTCCTAGATGACTACCAAAAACCAAATGCCATTCTTCCTTTTCATGATGGAAAATTAGAAGACCGTCTAAACCTAATGAAGACAACTGTCTAG
>JAGLXK010000455.1 GCA_023132955.1 Candidatus Heimdallarchaeota archaeon | reverse complement strand
AGCTTATGAAGAAATTCGTTTAAAAAGGTAAAGAAAGGATGAAAAAGTTAGATAAAATTAATAAAATCAGGCTAAATCTGCAATGAGTTTTTCCATTTCCTTAATTCTTGCTTTAATTTCAGGGCTCATTTCAGCTTCTTTTAGAACTTCTAAAGCTTCCATATAATATCTTTGAGCAGTGTTTTTGTCTCCTTTATCTTTGAGCAATTCAGCAAGTCTAGAAATATTTTGAAAGTGTATTCCACGATGTTGTTTAGTGAAGTTTTTTCTATCAATCTTTTTGGATTGAATTGTTTCCAAATATTGTAGATTTTTTAGAATAAGAGATTCATCAAACATAACTTCATCATGACCAGAGATGATAATTTTGGCATTTCGTGTAAGATATTCTCTCAGAGAATCGCAGTAATTTTCCAAGTTGAGGAAATTAATGTAAGGGAAGGGGAATTCAATGTTGTCACCCACAAATAATATCTTCTCCTTATGATCAAAACAAGAGGATGATTCAAGAGTATGCCCAGGAGAGTGATAGAATTCAACTCCTTCAACCTTAAATACAATCTTTTCTTTGAACAATCTGTTTGGGGGAGTAAGTACCACTTCTCCTCTTTTATGTTCCCCATATTTTTCTAGTATTTCTTCTCCTTCCTTTTGAAAAATCTCAGGAGACAATTCATGTGCAATAATTTCTGATTCCTTGAAAACATGATTACCCCAGACATGATCATAATCTGCATGAGAATTAAACACAATAAAAGGTTTGGAGTGAATATCTAGGGTTCTCAAGTAATCTAATATCGCATTTACAGAGTCTGAACCAAATCCCGTATCACAAATGAAGATATGTTCTTCACCATTGATAACATATATATTAAGTTTGTAAGGATCCTCGAAGGTAAAAACATAACCTCTTGAACCAACTTTTTGAACCTTCATCTTTCTCAAAGAAGAACAAAATTAGACATTAATAAAAGTTAGCAGACCAACTAGTATTGAGGGATAAAATCATCCTTAATAAATTCCCAGATTTCATCTTCATCTAGTGTTTCTTTTTCAATTATCACGTTGTAAATCTTCTTTAGAAGTGCATGATGCCTTAGCTCATCATGATAAATTGCTTGAATTACCATTTTCACTTGTTCATTTTCAACTTGTTCTAGAAGCTCTTTATACGTCTGAATTGCTTCTTGTTCAAGTTCAATATGAATTTTAATGTTCTCATGAAGTTCTTTAGAAACTGTCTCAGAGATGAAAGGTTGAGTAGATTTCTGCATTGCTAACAGAGCTGTTAACATACTTTCGTGCTTTTTTGAATCTAGTGAAATTGAATATATCATTTCCTTAACTAGAATGTTCTTCATATCTTTAACAGAATTATCAGCTGTAGCTACAATTCTTCTTTCTAACTCAATTTGTTTCTTTAAAAATTCAGATATATCCTTAACCATTAATTTCACCTTAGTGAGATAAGTAAAAACATGATTGGTAATATTTAATTTTTTGGAAGGGTAAGTAAAGTAAAAAAAGAGGTGTAGCTAAGAAGCTACTATCTTATCACTCAAATCTTTTTCAAAACCAAACCAATCAACTAACCAACGCTTGAGTTTTGGCCATTTGTGAACGATTAGACTATCAATGCTAAGATGTTTGGATCCTACACTTAATAGAAAAATGAATCCGATAGCTATCATAATCCAATTAACTGAAAATGTAGATGCACTACTATGTCCTGCTGCAAAGAAGAAGATAAAATTCATAAAAATGCTTCCAATTGCAGAAAAATTAACAAAAATACCTAATATTAGAAAAGCTCCAAGAACTATTTCTCCTATCATTACAAAATATCCTAACAGTTCAGCATTAGGAATAAATGCATTGTTAATTAAGTTTACAAACCAAGTATGTGGATTATCTACAGTAAATCCAGGAAGAATAAATTGCATAGCTTGGGGGAAACCAGGTACTTTGTGAATTCCGGCAAAGAGCCATTCAAAACCGATTATTAATCTCAAAGCTACTAGCCAAATGGCGAGGTCTTTCCCATTCCATAATTTCTTAAAAATTTCCGTATCCATAATTACACCTAATTGCTCCCCAGAACATTGCATATTTAAGTTTCAGCGTGTTACAAAACAACACACACTCAAAGAAATTTTTGTTATTAAAGCGAATTTATATAACTGCTTGAATATTTCCCATGTCATGACAGATTATGTAATCAAAACTTATCAAGAAGACTTTATTGAAAATCAAGTTAAAATAGGAATTGAAGTCAGTAAGAACTGGCAATTATTTGGTCAAACTCCTGTTGATAGGTTAAAAGAAGCTTATTCTCAACCAGATTTTGATCCAGAAACAAGACTATATTGTTTCAAGGGAGATAAGATGGTAGGTTTTCTTACAACTAGAGTAGTACCTGAACAAGAAGAAGGTAAGACAATAGCTACAGTTAGCCCTCCAATGGTTTTAGAAGGACATGAAAAAGTCTTTGATCTATTAATATCAGAAGGAGTTAAAACACTAAAGAATAAAGGCGCTGATGTTCTTAGATTTTTTTCAAATGATACATGGGGCGAAAGTGCAAAATTCCCTGAAAAACATGGATTTGAATTTAAGCGAGATACAGCTTATCTAGTATCTCAAAAATTGAGCGAAATCAAAACTTCAGAGGTTAAGGAAGAAGTTTTACTTTATAATAAAGAACGAGATTTAGATGAACTTGTAGAAATTTTTGTAAAAGAACTTGGAATGACTGAAGAACAGGCCACACAGAACTTTGAAGTTATTGATACAACAGAAGCAGTTATTGGGCATTTCATTATCAGAAAAGATGATAAAATCGTTGCTAGAACTTATGCACAAGTTAATCCAGAACTGAATGAAGCTTATGTAGGATATATCTATGCAACTGATGATAAATATAGACAGGAGCTTGTTTCCAAGATTGTTAATCTGTGTAAAGAGAAAGATATTGCAGAACTTAAGTCATTCCTATTTGGTGGAATGATGGAGAAACTTGAGGATTACAAAGCAATGGGATTCAAGCAAGAAAGCAAATCAGCAATGTATGAAAAAGATCTCTAATTTCTCTCCTTTCTTTTTATTCTCACTCCAAAAAATATTTTTAAGCTAATGTTATTCATGTATATCTATGCGTAAAATTGTTAAAATACTATTAATCATATTTTTTATAGCAATACTAGCAGTAGGTTCAGTGTTTCTAGCATTTTTCTGGAACAATCTCACCTTCAATCCTGGAGATCGATATGTTTCTGATAATCTTAATTACATGAATGTGATTTATGAAACTCGTTCAGACAACTATGCCTTTAATGAAGGGTATAGTGAATCTACTAGTTGTCCCTGGGGTTTCATTCATAATGGTTTAGATTACTTCTTCCTGAATAATTCCAAAGTGATTTCAGCTTCTCCTGGTCAAGTAGAGGAAATTAGTTGGAGAGACAATGGAGAGGGAATTGAAAACAGATTTTATGTAAGTATTAGAATACGTTTCAATAAGAGTATAACTCTGGGATATAATTTTGAACCTTGGACTCAAAATCCCACCGATAAAGATAAACAACTAGCAATGGTATTAGTTCAAGAAGGTGATTGGGTAGAATTAGGTCAAGAGATAGCAAGATTTCTCTATGTTCAGGAAAGTGCACATATTCATTTTGATATAAGTTATAATAATCAACAAACATGTCCTAAGCCTTTCTTCTCAACAGCTGGATATAATGAAATGATGACGATGATTCATATTTTCCAACCCAGTTGGGAACTTTGTTATCCCTAATTTTCTTTTTTAGTTTTTTTTCTAACCTTTCTTTATTCTTTTTGTGAACTTCAACAGGAGAGTCTAATTCTATATTATTATTTTATGTTTACTTTTTTTTGTGTATTGTAAAACACGTTCCAAGTTCAAAATGAAAATGTTTATAAATGCCCAATACTATGCGGGTTATAGTATAGTCGGATTAGTAAGTCGGCAACACTAAAAAAGCTAATAAAGGTGTAAAAACTTGTTCAGAAACATCAAAACATATCGAGAAGGAGCTTTGATAGAAGATGAGCAGATCAAATCATATGTAGAAAGCTTTGAATCTGAGCTACTCCGTGGGATATCCACACTATCGGCATTATCAATTATTCAAAGACATCCTGACGAAGGAATTTATGGTTATCAATTACTCAAAGAGCTTGAACAAGAGACAGGTAGAACTCTGATAATTGAAGAGGGAACATTATACCCTATTCTTCGAAAATTAGAGCGTGATGGACTTGTAGTATCTGAAAGAAAAGACTCAGGTGGTCGTCCTAGGAAGTACTACAAATTAACAAACAAAGGAACAGAACTATATCAACACATGGTAGGATTCTTCTCAAAACTACTTGAAGCAATCACTCCTTTGATGGATATAGAGATCAAACTTCCTGAAAAGAAGTTCATTTACTGTCCTAATTGTACCAACAAAATTCCACAGGAAGCTGAAGTAAGATTTTGCAACATATGTGGTCTAAATATTGAAGGATTATCAAAGTGAGGTTAAAAAAATGAATGAAAATAATGAATCAAGAATATTGATTGACGCTTATAAAGCAGAAGTTAAGAAGAAGTTACCCATATGGCTTAAAGCCAAAGAGGATGAACTTAAGGACTTCCTAAATGAGTTGGAAGATCATATTTGGGATAAATCTTCCGAGTTAGCTGAAGGAGGAGATCCTCAGGTTATGCATGTAAGAGAAGCTATTATTCTAATGGGAAATCCGAGAAAAATAGCTAAGGAATTTAGAACAAAAGGAACTCCAAAGTTCTTTGTAACAGAAGAGCTATGGCCCTGGTATTATAGGTCGCTAATTTTTTCAGGAATAGTATCAATTTTAGTAACTATGATCACTATGGCATTTAAGCTAGGAAAAGGTGATCCCGCAGGATCTATAGTAGGAGATGCCTTTGGAGAAATGTTTGTAGGCTTTGCAGTTGCATTTGCTGCAATAACATTACTGTTTGTACAGTTATCTTATCATGGTTTCTTACCTGAAGATTTCAAACGTATGGCAGAGGAGGAGATAAAAACCCATGCCAAAAAGCCTAAGAAGAAAAAACCAAAGAAACCCAAAGCAGTCTTACCAACTTCAGGTAGTTATCTATTTGAAGGTATAGCGGGATTCGTTGTAGGTGGAGTGTTAATCTTTTATCCATTTGTAAACATTAACGAAGCCTTCATGACAACTTATATGGTTGGGTTTCCTGAGTGGTTAAAGTTAGTAGGAGGAGTAATGGTGATAAGCGGAATCATTAGATTCGCTCAAGCACTAGTAGGAAAACGTCTAAGACTTCAACAGATGTTCTTAGCTTTACATATTATCCCAACAAGTCTCAATCTGGCATTATTTCTACGATTGCATTTCAATCCAAACCTGATACAAGTAGCGCTGCAGAACCAATTTGTAGATGCAAATATTCCTCTCATCGTAAAAGCGATAGTAATAGTAGGAGCTGTCTTGACTATCATTGGGATGATTGGGGAGCTAGTTAAGATAGCAAAATTAGAAGTTAAAGGGTTTGAATATACCCTAGCAAAATATGAAGAGCTAATCAATGGACATTAGTTCTTACTTTCTTTTTCTTTTACCACTTCGAACAAACATAAATAGCAGAAACTCAGTATCCCTATTGGAAACTATGTTAATCTCTCTAACTTTTGGTACTTTTCTGGCCGGCGTTCTAATTGAAATCGCTAAGCGTTTAGGAGGTCAATCAGCTGCAGATTTTCTTTACAGAAGAATAAGAAAGAAATTCAAGAAGAAACATAACAAGGATATTGAAGAAGAATTAGTTACAGCAGAAAGTCTAGAAGAATTCAGAGACATTCTTAAGGAAGAACTTGGACCATTTGGAGTTCAAGATAAAGAAATCGATATATTGATTCTTAAAGGAGTTCAAAAACTATCTAAAGACCATGATATTATTATTGACAAAATTGACAGAATTGAAGGTCTAATTATTAAACTAACAACCAGCATTTTATATGAAGCACAAATAACTGGTTCTGAAGTACCTATTGAAATGAGTGAGAAGCTTTTCGAAAATTATCTAAGTGGTGATGAAAAGTCAGAGAAGCAGATTGATGAATACATCAAGGATGGTCATTATTCCCCAAAGTTTACTAAAATTTTGAATAAATATGAACCCTTTAGACAAACTTATTCACATGAAATTTTACTTGTAGAAAGATTTCTAAGACATTTCGAAGAAGATGAAAACCAGATGAATAAATTAGCTATGTTATCTGATTTATGGTCAATTCTTGGTTCAGAAAATCTCTCAAGCAATATGATGGTTAGTGAGATTATTCTTGAAATTCTAACAAATAAAAAGGTTTCAGAGGAATTAAGTCTAAATCACTTACTTCGATTCTTACATCTACTTGATACATCAAATGCACTTGATCAAATTGATGAAGAAATAAAGAAGGAAGTTGAAGTATTTCTCAAAAGGGAAATAGAGACAGTTCCATATTATTCTCAGTTAGAATTAGCCTATTTTCTTATGAAATTAAATAATTCAGATGTTAAGATTCTAGGTTATGTAGAGAAAGCTCTTGACGAACTTACAAATCAAAAGTACTCTGATAAATTTGTAAAAGAGAGTATATCAATAAATAAGAAGATACTTACTTATTTCCAAAACGAAACAGAAATTGATGTAAAAAGCTCAACCAGAGCGCTCAGTAGTCTTGTTAAGAGATTCGAAGTTAGAAAGTTTGCAAAAAGCACAGCTCTATTAGAAGGACAACTAACTCGAACTCTTTCTGAAACTAATCTAATTGCTTCCAATATTCCAGAAACTCTTGATGAAAAAAGTCTAAGATCATTAAAACAAACACTGTCAGATTTGACAGATACTCTAATTCAAAATGTAGATAAAGACACACTAGGAGATAAAATTCGAGTACAAATATGGAAGATCATTGATAATTGTGTATATATAATTAATAAGATGTCAATTGTGAATACAAAACAGATCCTAGAAAATTTCGAAGTTGATATTGCAAAGAAACAAGGAATCTATTCAGAAGATTGGGGAGAATATAGGAGAAAATCAACAGAGGAAATTAAGAAAACATTAAGAAAAATAAAACTCTCAAAATCATTTTACAAAAAAGTTGAAACAGAGAAAAAACTAATAGATATTAAAGGCTTACCAGAACCTCCAAAAGTTGAGAAGAAAAAAGAAATTAAAAGAAAGGAAGAATCCTAAATCTAGTCTTCAAGAACTGGAGCTATAGTTGCTGTTACAGCCCATTTTCCTGCAGTCAAAGCCATGGTTGGAGGCATATTCCAATAGAATACTTCCTTTATTTTTCTAACTTTTTTGATTTCCTCAGCATAAACTTCCGCGAATTCCCTGTTCAGTGCATCAGCCATGAAAAGATTGTATTCTTTATCGGAATCAGTTCTACTTTCTATCTCTGCAATCATCGTCTTAAGAGCACCCTTATAACTTATTCCTGCACCATATCCTATAAAACCATCTTCAACTGTACAATGTGCAATTGGTTTCATTTTTAATAGTGAAACAATAATTCCTTTAATTGAACCACGTCGAACCTTTCCTGTTTTAAAAAGAGTCTTTATATCTACAGTTGTTCCTATAGTGTAAATTTTATGTTTGATAGAGTCTAAATATTCCATGATTTCTTCAGCTGATTTTCCTTTCTTTAAGAGCTTCAAAGTATTATAAACCATAGCGCCCTGGGAACCTACAGTCAGTTCAGTTGGATAGATGTGGACTTTAAGTTGCTTTTTAACAGTTTTAGAAGCTAATCTAACTACATTCAACTGACTAGAAATCTTTGGTGTTATTCCAAGATAAAGTGCTTCTTCGTATCCTTCATCTATAGTTTTTTTGAGTATGTTCAAAGCATCTTCTGGTGTTGCTTGACTACTGGTAGGATAGGGATCCAGATCGTGAAGACTGTTGACAAAATCTTCGAAGTTCAATTCTGTTAACTCGCGATGATCCTTTTCATCAATAATTAAAATAGATTCAAAAAAACCGATATTCTCCTTTTCCATCATTTCTTTTGGTAATAAACAAGAAGCATCAGTAAGTAATTTGATTTTCATTAGCTTCAATTTTTATAACTTCTTTATAAAGAATTTGCGGAACTGTATAATCAGTTTCAAAAAAATCTTGTTTAGATTAGAAATTTAGTTCTCTTTCCAGCTCTAAACGCATACAACTCATTTATGGGCAGTTCTCTCCATTCTACATCAGGTATTACTGGTTCTGAGGCTATAATACTTATTTGAATATCTAGATCCTTAGCAAAAAGAGTGAACCAGAGCTGATTATCCTCACCTACTATATTCTTATCAAAGGGTGGTCGAAGTTCAGTAAAATAAAGAGATTTGTAACCAGAATAAAATGCAAATAACAAGTCGCCATCAGAGAGTAAGAAATTTAATCCTCCCTCTTTTGCAAGTTCTTTAGATGTTTTTTCAATATTCAAAGCAATTTCCTTAGCCTTTGGTAAATACCCTAGATTTTTTGTTTCAGTCAAGATAGTACAAAACACTTCTTCAGAATCTGTTTCACCTTTTGGTGAAATCCCTTCTGAATATCTTAACACATGCTTGTATATTCGCAAATGACCTGAATGAACAAAAGCCCAGTTTTTTTCATGTAATTCTAGCCCAAATGGATGGGTGTTTTCAATAGTTTTTATTCCTTTGGAAGCAAAACGGATATGAGATATAAGATTATTACTAAAAAAATTTGTTGGAAAATTCAACTGGAAATCCTTCAGCTCAAATATGTCTTCCTCAAAAGGTTCCTTAAAAATCATCCATTTTTCATTCTTAATATATGCATAACCCCAACCGTCTGGATTTATGCCTGAAACTGCAGCAGAACCTTTAAACGCGAAGTCTATTTCGATTTCTTTTTCACAGTTAATCCCCAGAAGTTGAACCAACAAATCACCTTAATATACCATAGTATTCATATCTTAAATGAGTTGTGTAAAAAACGTTTTTTCCAATAAATTACTCTGTTTTCTCTTTCTTTGGAAAGAGCAAATCTTCTTTTGGCCAAACCTTAGTTATTTGACAAACCCCAAAGATATGGGAGCATATACCCCTATGTTTGAAAAAAGGACAAGAACATTCGTAAAGACCTTCATTATATCGAACCCAATATTTGCCATACTTGGTTGAAATAATCATATATTTGAAAGAGGTAATATTTCCTTGTTCATCTCTTTTCTCATCCATTTTCTGAATTCTCTTAGGGTGACTTACATATTTGTGACTAATCTTGTATTTGTTTCTCACAAGTCTGTCTTTTTTTATCCATTCAATAATCCAGTCAGGGAGTTTACTTGTCATTACTATCCAAAAACCTGGTTATTTGTTAAGTAGTTTTCTTAGTATTATATCTGTATTAAATAAAGCTTTAAAAATAAGTTGCTAAGCATAGCAGATAACCGTGAAGGCATATAGTGAATGGTGTTAATTATGACATATAAATTTCCCAGCAAAGAATGGATAAACGAGTATATGGTAGTCTTAAATAATTCTTCTTCATATAAAGAAGCAGCAAAAACATGGGAAGGCGACTTTCTTTTCGTTATTGAGCCAGATGATAAACTAGAAAAGAAGAGTATTTACTACCTCGATCTCTGGCATGGTGATTGCAGAGGTGTAGAAGCCTTTGAAGATGGAGACGCACTACCTGAAACTGAATTCCAGTATATAGGAACCTATTCAAATTGGCTTAAAGTTATCAGTGGAGAAATAGATCCAATTAAGGGTATACTCACACGAAAATTCAAACTGGTTGGAGACAAAGGTAAAGTTATGAGAGCAGCTAAGGCAGCTAAAGAACTAGTCGTTTCAGCCCAAAAAGTAGAAACTGAGTTTCTCTAAAACTTTTTTTAGTACTGTTCTTGTTTCTTATTACCATGTGGTTTTATTGTGCCCCACGTAAAATTGTTTTTGGTGAAGATTCAATAGAGGAACTGAACGAGATTCAAGGACAAAGTGCTCTCATTGTAACAGATGAAGTTCTTTTAGATTTACAGATACCTCAAAAGGCAATAGAGATTTTAGAGAATAACGGATTCAAGACAACAATTTTTGATCAAGTATCTTATGAACCCTCAATTCCTATGGCGAAGGCTGGAGCAGAAATTGCTTCACAAGAACAAGTTGATTGGATTATAGCAATAGGGGGAGGATCGGTTATGGATTGTGCTAAAGCTATCTGGGTTTATTATGAAAATCCTGGTATGAGCATTGATAGTGTTTTTCCTGAAGATCCTTTACCTTTGAGAGAAAAAGCACGGTTAATTACAATTCCAACAACAAGTGGAACAGGTTCTGATGCAAACTGGGCTATTGTCATAACAGACCCAGAAACTAAACAAAAACTAAGTGTAGGACACAGAGACTTAATCCCAGATATTGACATAGTAGATCCTGCCCTAACTCTCAAGTTACCTCCTAAACTAACTGCATCTACAGGGATAGATGCACTAGCTCACGCAATAGAAGCTTATACAATTGAATGGAAGAATGATTTTGCAGATGCAATGGCACTTCAAGCAATAAAAATAGTTTTTGAATATCTTCCTAAAGCTGTGAAGGATGGACAAAATATTGAAAATAGAGAAAAAATGCACAATGCAGCTACCATGGCAGGAATAGCTATAGGCAATAGTCAGATAGGAGGTACACATGCACTCGCACATTCACTAGGTGCTGTTTTGAATATTCCTCATGGGGAGATTATAGCAGTATCTTTACCTCATATGATGAAATATTGCTCAGAGGAAGAGAAAACTGCAAAACACTATTCAGAGATAGCTCATGCCATAGGAATTAAATTTGTTTCTGAACAAGAGGGAGCAGAAAAACTAATCCACAAAGTGGAAGAACTTATAGACGAAATTGACCTCAAAACTAACTTAAGAAGTTTTGGAATAACAGAGAAAACTCTAGAAGAGAATATGCAATTACTTAGTGATTTTGCTTTGAATGATACTGGTTCAATTGTCAACCCAAGAGAGATTACAGGAGAAGCTCTCAGAAGTATGTTTTATGACATGTTAGGTGAATTGACTGGAGGATATAGAGAAATAATTCTACGAGTGAATCTAACGACTAAACAAGTCTCTCAAGAACCTCTTGATTTAGAAGGAACTAAGATGTTCATAGGTGGCAGTGGCTTAGGGGCACATTACTATTTTAAATTTTTGAATACAAAAAATGTAGATGCGCTATCACCAGAAAATATCTTAATTTTCATGACTGGTCCTTTAACTGGCTTACCCACATCTTGTGCGGGGAGATTTAGTGTTTGCTCAAGGTCACCATTGACAGGATTTTGGGGTGAAGCTAACTCGGGAGGAAATTTTGGTCCAGAACTGAAATTTGCGGGATATGACGGTATAATAATAGAAGGAGTTTCTGAAAAACCTGTTTATCTTCTAATCGAAGATGACAAAATAGAGATAAGAGACGCATCTGAACTGTGGGGAATGGGAACATATGCTGCCCACGAGAAGATTCTAAATGAGCTTGGAGATAAGTCCTTCAAAATTGCATGTATAGGTCAAGCAGGAGAAAATCTTGTAAAATATGCATCGATCATGAATGATGAAGGGAGGGCAGCAGGAAGAACCGGACTAGGAGCTGTTATGGGATCAAAGAAACTAAAGGCAATAGCAGTAAAGGGAACAAACAAAGAATTTCAATTACCTAAAGAATTTAAAGAAAAATCAAGAGAAGCATATGAATCAATAAAGGAAGATTTTTATGTTGAACTTATTGAAGAATTTGGTACTGCTGGTTATCTCGATGCTGCAATTGACATGTATGGAGATTTGCCAATACGTAATTGGTCTGAATCTAAGTTTGATGAAGCTTCTAACCTTTCTGGAGTTTCTATTAAGGAGACCATTCTTGTAGGAAGATATGCATGTTATCGATGTCCGATTGGATGCGGTAGGATCATAGAGATACCAGAAGGGAAGTATAAACTTCCTCGAACTAAGGGTCCTGAATATGAAACGCTAGGAGCATTTGGGACAAATCTGAAAATAGGAAATTTAGAAGCTATATCATTTGCAACTTACAGGGCAAATGATTATGGTATGGACACAATTTCTGCTGGTACAACTATTGGAGTGCTGCTTGATCTTGTATCTAAGAATTATATCCCTTCCGAAGCATTACCTGAAGAACTGGATTTGAGTTTTGGGAACGCAGATACATTACTTACTCTACTTGATATGATTACTAAACGTAAGGGTATAGGAAACTTATTGGCAGAAGGTAGTAAGGTTTTAGCAGAAAACTTTCTTTATTCAGCTTTAGCCCCTCAAGTTGCAGGATTAGAAGCACCTTTCCATGATCCAAGAGCATTTAGTGGCTGGGCGATTCAATATCTTACAAGTCCAAGAGGAGCATGCCATAACAACGGTGATGCATATATGGTACAACAAGGTCTAACTTTTCCTGAACTAGAAATAGATGATCTACCAGACAGTAGATTTGAAGATAGTGGAATAGCAAAACAAATGGCCAGACTTCAGAGTTACAGACAGCTTTATAATGCAATGACTATTTGCGTTTTTTATAATCCTCCAGCACCTTTAGTTGCAGATCTATTAGGAATGGCAGTTAATCACAAATATATTTCAGAAGATTTAATTCTTCTAGGAGATAGAATTTATGCGCTTAAAAGATTAGTTAATCTAAGATTAGGCTGGAAACCAGTGCTTCAAGTTCTACCTAATGTTATGAGACAGAGACTAGATGGACCAACTGAAGGAAATACTCCAGATTTCACAATTCAACTAAAAGAATGGTATGAATACAGGAACTATGATATTGAAACAGGATACCCTAACAAAGAGTTATTGGAACAATTGGAAATGAGTAGTTTCATCAGAGAAAATGAATCATTAGGAGTTTGAAAACATCTAAATATTATGAACGATGATAGATATTGATTAGAAATGTCTGAGGATTTTAAAGTAGATGTTATTGATTTCAAAGCTTTATCGAATCCGACCAGACGTAGTATTCTTGAATATATTGCTGATATGCAATGGGTAACCTATACACAGCTTACAGAAAAATTTGAGCTTAAGTCAGGTCCTCTTTACTATCATTTGAGACAAATCAAACGATTTGTTTACCAAGATGAACATAAGAAATATTATCTAACTGAGGAAGGAAAAAAAGCTATTGAAATTATTCAAGGAAAGAACGATAAAAAAGTAGAGATCGTATATCGAGAAAAAGAAGAAGAACACAGAGTCTTCAGTATAGGTAAATTTTCTCTTGCCAAATTCATAAGATTCTTTGCAAAAAATCCAATTCATACCATAATCGAATTTGTTATTCTAGCAGGAGTAAGTGTTTATCTTGGTGTTGGAAATAAGATATTAATAGTAGGGAATTTTGTTGTAACTTTAGAAGTTCCACTTTGGTTAGCATACTTAAGTCTTCTAGGGAGCTGGTTGTTTGTGGGTGTTTTTTCAGAGCTAATTGCTAGATTTGGTTACAAGAAAAAAGAAAAATCGTTAGCTTTGCTAAATGTTAGTAATCTAATCTTTCTGCCATCTTTTTTGTTTGTTCTTTCAGTAGCCTTAGCAGGATTAGCAAGTGGAACAACAGTTGTTGTTCCATCAATAATCATGTTAATTCTCCATGGAGTTTTTCAAATATGGAGTTTCTTAGTAATCATAACAGCATTAGGAGAAATCAAAGAACTTTCTATTGATAAGTCAGCATTAATAGCTATGTTTGTTAGTTATAGTCAGATATTAGCACTAATTTTCATTCTTCTGTAAACCCCTAAAATTCATAATTAGGGATAGGAAAATTTGAATACTACAGAAAATTGTAGGAAAAAACTACAATTAGGAATAAGCTCATCTATTTTAAAGACGGAATTGAATAATGTTATAACTAAAATGGTGATAAAATGAAGGCAAAAATTAAAACACAAAAATTAGTTCTGGGTAGCTTTTTAGCCTTAATAGTTATCTCATCTTTCATATACATGCCTGTTATTGCAGATAGTCATGATGAAGATGAAGATAATGATGGAATAGATGATTCCTATGAAGAAGAAAATTCCAGAGAAGTCGAAATAGAATACTCTCCAACTGAAGTGAATATAGAATCATCACTAGAGACTAATGGAGACATAGAAAATGAATTTGATATAACCGTGAAGACTAGTTCTGATGGATTATATGTTGAATTAGAATTTGAGGAAGAATTTGAAGATAATGAAACAGAGATTGAATTTGGAATCAGAATTACTGAAATTGTTGAATTCAGAGATTTGGTAGCTGACGGAATGTATAATAGTTCAAATGATGAAACTGTTAAAATACTCAAATTAGATTCATTTAACCCAATACAATATACAGTTGAAACCATAAATAATGAAACAGTTCATGTTCTATTCATGGAAACAGTTGATGAAGTCTTTACTGCAACTCTATATGCTACAGGTGAATTTGCTAACATCAATGGTGTTGTTGTTACACCTACACAAGTAAAATTTGATGTTGGTATTCATAACTTCAATTATACCGAAATTGATTCTATGTTAGCCCTTAAAGTAAAACTTGAATCAGAAGTAGAAGTAGATTATGAAGAAGATGATGAAACTGAAGATGAAGTAGAAGGACGAGCTGATAATGAGTATGAAGTTGAGGTCAATCTTGGTATTTATGAAGCATTCTTTTCATGGATAGAGACAGCTATTATTGATGGTGTAGAACAAGAAGTTAAGGCAACTCCATTAGATATTGATGAAGAAGAAACCAAAGTTTATCTTAATTATCCACGTGGTAACGAAATCATTCATGATCCTAAAGTAGGAATGGCTGATTTACTCTCAAGAACTGGGATCACTAACATGATCTTCATTGCAGCAGTAGCATTATTGACCATCCCTGGATTAGCTTTACTTTTCAGAAAAAGAAATAAGAAGTAAAATTCTTTTTTCTCTCTTTTTTTAAACTAAAACCTATTTGGTTTAAAACTACAGAAAGATGTAGCTAAAACTACAATAAATAATAAATTAAGATATAACAAAGGTGGTTTAATACAATTAATCACACAAAAAGGTGGTAACACATGAATATAAAACAAAAACAAAAATTGGTTTTAGGAAGTTTGGTTCTTATATTAGTCATATCTTCATTCACTTATCTTCCAGTAATGGCTGATGATGATGATGGAGATGGTGTTGATGACGATGTTGAGGAACAAAACAAAAGAGACATCTCTGTGAACTATGATGGTGATGACGCGAAAATCGAATCAAAGCTAGATACAGGTGAAGTCAAAAATCGGTTCATGGCGAAGATGGAAGGTACATCTGAAGGTTTAAAATTCGATTTTGAGTTTGAGAAAGATGCAGACAGTAATCAAACTGTAATTAAATTTTGGTTGGTAATACCAGAAATTGTTGAATTCTTAGATACAAATACAAATGGAATCTATGATCCTTCTGTTGATACTATAGCAAGTACTTATTTGATTAGTAGTTACAAAACATTGGTTTATTCTATTGAAACAATGAATAATGAATCTGTTCATACTTTCAACATTGAAACATCTGATGGAGTATTTTCCACAACAATGTATGTTTCAGGTGAATTCGTAGAAGTAAATGATATACTCATTGCTCCTTCACAATTCAAATTTGATATAGTCATAAGTGGTTTCAACTACACTGAAATTGACTCATTACTTGCATTAAAAATAGAGTTAGATTCTGAATTTGACGTTGAATTCGAAGAAGATGAAAAAACAGAGGATGAGATGAATGGAAGATCCTCAGATGAACAAGAAGTAGAAGTTGGTTACGGAGATTTTACATGTTACTTCTCATGGTTAAAAACTGCTACAATAGATGGTGTTGAACAAGATGTTTTAGCATCTCCTGTTGTAACTTCATTAGAGAACAGTGTAATGTATCTTAACTATCCACAAGGCACTGAAATCATTCATGATCCTAAAGTAGGAATACAAGGAATTCTAAATATTGCTGGGGATTTTGGTATGATCTTCATAGCTGCAGTAGCTTTATTAACCATACCTGGATTAGCTCTTCTGTTTAAAAGAAGAAATAAGAGATAATATTCAATTATTACCTCTTCTTCTAATTTTATTCAGTATGAATTGATTATTACAGAAAATTATAACAAAAACTACAATTAATAATAAATTAGAGTATAAATCAAGTGTTTCAATAATATAATTCACAGAATAAGGTGTAAAACACATGAAAACAAAACAAAAACAAAGATTGGTTCTGGGAAGTTTGGTTCTTATACTAGTTATCTCGACATTCACTTATCTTCCTTCAATTGCAGATGATGATGACGAGGATGGGGTTGATGACGACGTTGAAGAACAAAACAAAAGAGACATTTCTGTGAATTATGATAACGATGATGCCACAATCGAATCAAAATTAACATCTGGTGAAATCTATAATATGTTCAGGGCAGAGATGAAAGCTACTTCTGAAGGATTAGAATTCGGATTTGAGTTTGAAAAAGATACAGAAGCTAATGAAACAGAAATTGATTTTGATGTTACAATACCAGAAATAATTGAATTTTTAGATATAAATGAAAATGGAATCTATGATCCTTCTATTGATAGTGTAGCTAGCACTTATCTAATCAATAGTTACAAAACTTTAGTCTATAATGCTGTAACAATAGATAATGAAACTGTATATACTTTCAATGTAGAAACATCTGATGGAGTATTCTCTTCAACCATGTTTGTTTCTGGTGAATTTGTGGTTGTTGATGATTTACTCATTGCTCCTTCACAGTTTAAATTTGACATTGTCATAACTGGTTATACTTTCACCGAATTAAACTCATCGCTTGCATTAATGATAGAGCTAGAATCTGAATTTGATGTCGAATATGACGAAGATGAAGAAACAGAGGATGAAGAAGATGGAAGATCCTCTGATGAACAAGAAATTGAAGTTGGTTATGGAGATTTCACTGGTTACTTCTCATGGTTGAAAATCGCAAAAATAGATGGAGTTGAACAAGAAGTATTAGCTTCTCCTATTGTAACATCATCAGAAGACAGTATAATATATCTCAACTATCCACAAGGTAGTGAGATTATCCACGATCCAAAAGTAGGATTACAAGGGTTAATAACAGGATGGAGCTCTTTAGGCTCAAGATTTTGGGTAGAACTGCCCAGTCTGTCTAGAAATGAGCTACTGGTTGTTTCAGCAATCACTCTGTTTGCCCTAACAGGTTTAGTTTTGATCTTTAGAAGAAAAAGAATTGCTTAACTATATGAGAGTTAGCCATTCTCTCGTGCTCCTCCTCTTTTATTCTTTTTTGCAACATACATTCAAAATTGTATGAGAATGACCACCTTTTACAGGATATTCTTCCCATTGATGAGAAGTTTTTTTACCTATGACTAAACCAGCAGATTTGATATGATCTTCTATGGAATTTATCCAGAATAATGATTTCTTACACACCTCTCCTTCAGGCAAACGTTCAATCGGAGTAGAGATTATCAATTGACCATTTTTGTTGAGCATTTGTTTTAGAACTTGAATAGAAATTCTTGCAGCATCATCATTTAACTTTTGCATTATTTTAAAGAATGAATCATACTGTTTATTGAATCTTGGACAGTATTTAGTAAATAGTGGCATCAAATAATAATCCATTATTCCCAAATTGGTCACTAGATCATATCTTTCACCTTGATATGTGATTTCAGGAGATTCAAAATCAGTTAATGCATCAAGTAGCTTTTTCTCTGGTAATTCCCCTTCTTCAAATTTTTCAAAAATTTCACATATTGAAGTTACGAATCCCATAGTGGTATCAAATTTATGAACTTCTACAGTTTTGAAATC
>JAGLXK010000454.1 GCA_023132955.1 Candidatus Heimdallarchaeota archaeon | reverse complement strand
CAGAAGAAGAAGAGGATTTCTGGGAAAATAAGAGGGTCCCCACACCTTTCTGGAAACTAGTTGATAATAAAACTATCTTTGTTTCTGAAAAGACTCCTCTACATTTTTACAAAGAAGAAGGGCAGCTTGAAAATCTATTCAGTTCTTATCTCAATTTAATTCTTAATCAGAAAATTAAGCGATGGCAACACTTCCTTCGATATCTAAAGAAGATAGAGATTGAATATAATGAACGCATTAAAGATTATCAATTTATTAGTTGGTTAGAGATGCACAGACGCCATGATGAGCAAGTATCCAGATTTACTTATGGTGATGCTATTGATAATTTAGTCAAGATTTCTGCTCAAGCAGGAGCTAAAGACAAGCTTTCTCGAAAACCCATAAGGACTAAGAGGAAAAAGAAGAAGGAGAGTGATGGTTAATGTATCTCGATTCTCCTCCTGATGCCTTGATAGAAGAATATGACCAGAGATTCAAAGGGTTCAAAGATGTTGATAGAGAATGGCGAGGATCTGTTAATGAAGATTTTTTCAACAGAATGTTACCTGAAATTCACGAAGGTAAAATTAAAGTTAGAGATCTACTCATTGATGGTACTAGAGAATTTGGGAAATCAACTATGGCTTGTGCAATAGCAGAGCAACTTGCTCTAAGAATCACAGATTTGGGAAGTTCTTATAATCTCATCACTGTTAGATCCTTCAAGCAAGTTTTCAAACAATTAAATACAGCTCCATATCAAATAATTTTAATTGATGATGCTCGTAAATTTAACAAGAAACTCTCTGAAGAATCTATGAATAATTTTCAAGAAATTAGACATATTTTTGAAAAACTTGTTTCTTCAGGAGTTATTATCTGTATTTGGATGATTCAAGATTCTTATCGTCTTGAAAGAGAAGTCAGGGACCAGATGGTAGCTATTGCATATAAAAACCTGAAAATGTCAAATTATTATAGAAGAGATCTTGTTGAAACTCTTGGTTATGAAATTGGTAAAAAAGCCATTTCTATTCTTGGTTCTTGGTCTGAAGCTAAAATAGATCGGGA
>JAGLXK010000453.1 GCA_023132955.1 Candidatus Heimdallarchaeota archaeon | reverse complement strand
CCATCAAACTGAATCATTCAACTTTGATTCTTTAGTTTCGAGTGAACCTATTCTGATTAGTTCTGATGATAATTTTTCAGATTATGGATTTTCTGGATTAGGAACACCTGATGAGCCATATTTAATTGAAAATCTGAACATTAATACATCTTCAAGCATAGGAATTTCAATAAATTCAACTTCAAAAAGTTTCATAATTAGGAATTGTCAGATTGATGCTGAAAACATTGGTATTGGGATTATTAGTATTGTTCAAGGTACAGCTCAAATAGTCAATAATATAGTCAAAAATAACAACGCTACAGGAATATTTCTTCTAGATTATTATCCGAGAGTTCCTGCTCCAGAAAATATGACAGGGGAGGAACCTTTACTTGATGAAAAATACGTAGCAAAAATATCAGCAAATGTAGTTTCAAATAACACTTATGGCATTTATATAGCTATTGGAATTTTTGGAAATAATTCTGCTGTTCTGATAGAGAAAAATACTTGTGAATTCAATCAACACCGAGCAATTGAGCTTATTGCTTCAGGGAGCGTAATTAAAGGGAATCAAATCAATTTTAATGCTGGAGGTATGTACCTACTTGGTTCAAACCTTACAATTTCAAACAATATCTGTAGTAACAATGATTTTGGAATGACCATTGGTGCTGACTTTAGTGAGATTTCAAACAATTACTGTGCAAATAATAAAATAGGTATTGGAATTAACGGTTATCATTCCATCTTTAGTAATAACACCTGTACTAAAAACTCTTTGTATGGACTTGAAATATATAAGGCTTCATCTCACATAAACATCACATATAACGAAATAAGCGAGAATCTGTATGGAATCAAAGCTATAGGATATTTTGTAACATATAATTACAATATTTTCGAGAGGAATACACTATATGCAATATTTCTCAATTTAACTATAATTTTCGAAACACAAGAATATCATGCTTTCAATCATACTATTCATCATAATGATTTCATAAAAAACAATAAAAATGGTAAGAGTCAAGCTTTTGATGAAGGATTTAACACAACTTGGTATGATAAAACAACACTTGAAGGAAATTATTGGGATGATCTGGGTAGGAGGACTGAATATCCTCTAGATGGTCCATTCAACACAGTTGATCCATATCCTCTCAAAAATCCAGCTGTATACATCAAAACAAGTTTTCCGGCTATTTGGGTACTATTGGTTGCTTTAGTAATACCCATTTTTGTTAGAAGAAAATTAAAAAACTAATCTTTCCTTTCTTCTTTTTTCATATTTGATCAACTTGTTCTAAATTACATATCCACAAAGGTTTCCTTTCTATGAATAGAAAAAGATATTCTGCTAAAGAACTATCAGTTTCATAGATTTCTCCTAGCTTTTCATCTGCTCCAAAAATCTTTAGTTTTTCCTTAATTTCGATTTTAAGGAATGAATCAACATTCAACATGAAAGTATTTTTCTTCACCAAACTTTCAAGAAATTCGAATACATTCTGACCTTTCTTTGTAAAGTGAATTACCCAGTGCTCATTATCTATAAATGGTCCTGCTACAACATCAACGTGCTTAGTATATTGCTGAAGGAATTTAAGAGACTCCTTTGATGTAATTAAGGGTCCTTCTTTTCTAATTGAAATCTGTGGGTTTACATCCAACAATGACAAAAATAACCCATAATACTCATCGGAGACAAATGCTTTTGATCTTTCCAAAATATAGTTATTGTTAAATAGCTCTACCTGAAAAGCATTCTTCATTGACATTGCTTTTTGCCAACAAATTTCAGTTTCCTGAAAATTTCGTTTAGTAGCCAGAATTACAAGTTGTCTGCCTGAAAAGATGATTTTCCGCATAAAGTCGGAATATGATGGAATCTCACAGAGAAAATCTTCAAAAAAACTAATTTTTGGTTCAAACCTATATGTATTAGCTGCAGCCACTAATGAAGTAAATTGATCAATAGAAACATCAGCTGCTACATTATCTTTAGGATTTAGAGGATCTGGTACATACAAAGGATAATATTTCAATAACATTTCACTTGTTAGAAGATCTACATCTTCCGACTTCTCAATGTTTTTCTTCAAATCTATAATCGTTCTAGGTCTCCATTTTCCAATGTTTTCGATAGTTTTCTGAAATGTCCCATAAAATAAAATGAGTAATTCACAAAGATATCCATTAAAACCAATTGCACCTACTTCATTTCTGTAAACGCCTATGGTCTTCAGAAATTTCTTCAGTAGAAGGACTTCATTTCTATCTTCTTCTTTCATATGCGTAATCAGGTATTGAGAATGCATCGGGATTAAATCAAAGATGGATGTTGTTTCTTCTCCTGGTGTTACTTCAAAGCCTACAAAAAGATTAAAGAGTTCATCACCCGCAACAATTCTAAGATAGGGGATTTTTCCTGTATGTTTTGTGATTGTTATTGGATCCTTTTTTATTCTATCTTTTTTCAATCTTTTTTCCAAAGCATCTAGAATTTGGTGCATCTTTGGTTTATCTGCTCTTTGCAAGATTAGCATTAGATCGAATGTTTCGTCTTCACTTAGATAGGTTTTTCTGACAAAAGAACCTTGAGTTTCAACTCTTCCAATATACCCTAAAGAACCTAAATCCTGCTGTATCTTTTCTCTGAGAATTGAAAGAATCTCTCTTACCCTCTCATGTTGTTCCCATTGGACTTGAATTACTTCCAAAACTTTCTTTTCAATTACTTTTGAAGTATCCTTTGGGTCTTTTTTACTCATGAAATCACCTTTTATCTAATGCGTCTACTTTGTAGAGTACTGAATATTCTGGTCCTTCTGTTTTTAATATAGATTTTTTGAGTTGTATTGAATTAATTTCTTGAACTCCGCAGCTATATTCTGAAAGGTTCTTTATAACCTTAATCAATTCGTCCTTATTTTTGGGAGATTTCACTCTTCCTATTGTTAAATGAGGTCTAAAAGGTCTAGAATCAACTCTGAAACCCTTATTTCTTAATTTATTTCTGATTTCCTTTTGAATTTCCTTCAGCTTTTCAATCTCTCCATTTATTTCGCAATAAACAACCCTGACATACTTCTCATTTGGTAACACACCAGGTCCTTTTACTTTAAGTTTCAGGCTTTCAAATTCTATTTCTGAAAGCATCTCCGATAAGATAGTTATTTGTTCTTCCGATATTTCTCCCAGAAATTCCATGGTTATATGCAAGATTTCTGGATTTACTAGTCTTACATTTGCACCTGAATTCTTTATTTGATCCTGAATTTCTTGTACTCCTTTCAAGACATTTTCATCTTCAAAGTTGATAGATATGAATGCACGAACCATTTTCAAATAACAATTTTCTATCATTTTATAAATTTTGACGAGGTTACAATTAATTTTCTTTAACAACATTTTTAATTGCCTTAATTATTCTCACAATGAACCAAATGACTAAACCCAAAGCAACAATCATTGGAGTTACTGGAATGCCTGGTTCTGGTAAGAGTGAATTCGCTAGATTTGCTGAAGAACTAGGTTATCAAACCGTTGTAATGGGTGATGTAGTCAGAGCAAAAGTCGTTGAGGAAGGATTCGAACCTACCCCTGAGATGAGCAGAAAATACATGATCAAGCTAAGAGAGGATTTTGGTGAGACAGCTGTAGCCCATCTTACTTGTGTAACAATCGAGAAATTGAAACAACAAGGTATTCACAAGATTATCAT
>JAGLXK010000452.1 GCA_023132955.1 Candidatus Heimdallarchaeota archaeon | reverse complement strand
TATTTATACTTTGAATAATAATCAACGAGTGGCGGGAGTTCAACTATATATGCGTTCGAAAGAATTCCCAGATATCAATGTTTATGGTGTCTCTAACAATACAGTATATTCATTAGCTGAAAATGTGACTATTGATGTAACAGATGGATCAATTAGTTCATATAGATGGGATGGAGGTACATGGAATTCTTTTGTAAACGATGCCCAAACTCTACTACCAGCAACCCATGGCTGGCACTATCTAGAAATAAAAGCAAGTGATCCAGTATTTAATAATACTAACGTTGTTTTATACAAGTTCGGTTATGATGCTTCTACTGATAACATTCTTCTGAATAATGCGATGAGTGGGGATTATCTTGAAGGGGGTTTTATACTTGATTTTAGTGTCTACAATATTGATTCAGTTCAATATAATTGGGATAATAATGGGAGTTGGTTTTCTTTACTAGACCCGTATGATATAACTACGGGCATGTATACTGGATGGCACAATTTAAGAATCAATACAACGGATTTCTATGAAAATAACTCTTATCTCTATACCTTCTTCTTTGATTCTGATACTCCAGTAATTTCATTAACAGATGCAGTGAATAATTCTATTTATGCTCCTGGCAAATTTCTAGAATTTTTAATAACAGATGGTACAGGTTTAACATCCTTAAATTATAGTTGGGATGCTGGAACTGTTCAAAGCTGGACACCTGACCCCAGTGATCTTTACTCCACAAACTTACCAGATGTTGTTGGAACACATTTCTTAGAAATCTTTGTTAGTGATGGATATGATCACTTTTCCTATGCTTATTATGAGTTCTTCACAGACAATGACTTCTTCAATGTAGATTTACTGAATATTATTGAGAACGGGTACTATCAGGGAGATAATGAAGTTGAACTTATTGTTCAAAGAAGCAATGGTACAGTTTACTTCAAATGGGATAGTGGAGTAGAAAAGCTTGGAACACTAGATGGAACATATTTGATATTAAATGGATCAGATTCTTTACCTAGTACTGAAGGATTGCATGTTCTTCATATTAGAACATTTAATTTGACTCCTTCTGAACATCTATTTGACTTCTCTTTTTATGTTGATAACACTAATCCGAATATTAGTAATATACAAACATATGATGATGGGAGATATCTAAACAATAAAGATTTTATAATTTATATCAAT
>JAGLXK010000451.1 GCA_023132955.1 Candidatus Heimdallarchaeota archaeon | reverse complement strand
AATCGTTAGGTTGCTAAAAGCAATTTCTAGACGAATAGATATTTTTTCTGTCAGAAAAATCAATTATGTTTATCTTTATGATAAAATAGTATAATCGAAATGATTGTTAATAATTTATCATAGAGTAAAAATCTTAAAATTATTTTAAATACAAGCGATTTAAAGTCTCAAGTCGTAAATTGATTCTACTAAACATTCTTTAAGACAGTTTTTAGAAGAAAACATATGTGTTGATAAATAATCGCAAACCTTAAATGTAAGAATGAGAAGTGTGTTTGATTCATCAAAGAATCAAAAATGGTTTTGTTCTTGACAAAACCACCAGAAGGGTGTTTAAAGTGAGTTATGAAGCGAGAAACAATGCTTTGTAAAAATAATTATTTTTATAGAGCTGTAACGATCTTCTTCAGATTCACATTATAACACCTGACTTTGAGTAAAAGGTGAAAAATATGCCCGAAACTGAAAAAAAGTATTTTTTTAGAAAACCTAGATATTTGAAGAGAGAGGTTAAAGTGGAAGCTACAGATGAACCATTTGATATATTCAGAAAATTAGATCTTGAAATTGTAGGGTTTGATCCAAAGATCGATTTCTTTGTGAAATTACCTGATCTAGTAGTCTTAGCATATTCTACAGGTTACGATGGAACTGACTATGTAATTAAATTAAAAGTTGGAAACATTGGTTATGCACCAAGTCCTAATGGAGTTCTTGTTTATATCAATGCAATTAGTGATGTCTTCCATCCAGGGGTAAACGAAATAAGAATCCAAGAATCTTACGCCTTACCTTTGCTAAATCCAGGAGATGATTATGACCACTTAATTAAATTCCCTCTACGTGAAATGCATGCAAAAGAAGTAAATCGATTTCATGTAATTGTTGATCCCAAAGGTCAAGTGATGGAATTAAGAGAAGACAATAATGAAGAAAAATGGTATTGGTAATCTACCTCTTCCCTTTTTTTCCTTTAATTTCTCGAATTGATTTTAATCATAAAGAGGTATTTGAAAGGAGTTGAATCTTCATTAAGATTTTTTTCTAGAAAATTCTAGATTAACACATGTTCCTTGCGTGTAGTCACCTTTTACTCTATCTTCTATCCACACTTCTCCATTATAACGTTCAACCAATGTCTTCACTATAAACAATCCTAATCCTGAACCTTTTCCTTCTCTTTTAAATTGACTATAGGGGGTGAAAAGTTCTTTTCTCTTTTCAGGTTTAATTCCCTTACCATAATCTGAAACAGAAATAATACTAGAACCTTCTTCTTTTTCTTCATACTTGATTTCAATTTTAACTCTGCCATTGGGATCATTTGAGATAGCATTTATCAATAAATTGAGAAATAAGTGAAGTAATAGAGAATCAGCTGTAATTGTTTTACCTTTAAAATCATCTTTGTTGATGTGTAGTTGAATTTGTTTGTTTGGATACAGTTCTAGAATTATTTTCTCTAATTCTATAAATGTCTCACATAAACTGATGGGAAATAGATTATAGCTATATTCTAAATCATACCGCATCAGAACGGATAGATTTGTAATAAGATTGATAGTTTTACTGATAGATTGTCTAGCTCTTTCCAATGATTCTGTAGCGAAATTGGACAAATTTTCCTCTTGCAATAGTAAATATTCAACATAACCTTTTGCAGCAGCTTGAAAATTATTAAAATCATGTGTAAAAATGTTAAGTAAGAGATTCTTTATTTCCGAATTCTCTATATACTGAAGTAGCTGATGAAGCTGCTGAAATGGTAATAAAACCATACGAAGAGAATTTTGTAGAAGCATATACTAACTTGTTAAACAATTATATCTCTGATAAGTTTGATCCTAAGGAGGTTGAATTTTTACATTCTCTAACTCCAGATTTAGATGAAAGATCAATGATAAGTGCTTTTAAAGAATTGATGATCTGGAATATGCACAATATATTACCAAAAATCAAGAAACCAATCAAAAGCATTATTGCTGGTCGAACAGCTGAGTATTATCCAAAAGAGGATTATGAAAAATATTTTCAAGCAGTTTACCTTGATGGTTTAGGACATCTCTCAGCTTATGAGGACCCAGTTGCTTTCAATAAAGTTTTTAGAGAAGTAATAAAGGAATTCATAGAAAAGATTTAATCATTATTCAAGTTTGTATAACTGTGAATATTTAGCTGTTAAATACTCAGCTAGATATTCTGATGAAACTTCCTTTCCGGTTATATTCTCTACAAGATCAAAAGGATCCATTATATTACCTTTCTCAAAAACATTAACTCTAAACCAATTCAACACTTTCTGTAGATTACCTTCTTCAATCTCTTTTTCCCAATCAGGGATATCCTCTTTCAATTTTTTAAAGATTTGATTTCCAAAGATGTTTCCTAATGTATAAGCTACGAAACTACCCATTAGCCCATTAGACCAATGAATGTCTTGTAAAACACCTTCAGCATCATTCTTGACCTTATATCCTAGAAGGGTTTTCATTTTCTCATTCCAAATCTCAGGTAAATCTTTAACCTCAATTTTACCATTTAGAAGATCTCTTTCCAACTCAAATCTCAGAATTATGTGCAAATCATAGGTTAATTCATCAGCATCAACTCTTATGGGTGAAGGTTCAGTCTTATTGATTACCGCAACAAAATCTTCTAGGGATACATCGGTGAATATATCACCAGTTAATTCCTTGA
>JAGLXK010000450.1 GCA_023132955.1 Candidatus Heimdallarchaeota archaeon | reverse complement strand
GAAAAAATGGCTTTTAGATTTTGAAAAGTTAAATTGAATTAAAATAAATCTATTTCTCAACTACCTCTTTTAGTTTTTTAGCATTACTGATATTATTTTCTAAATCTTTAGGATTTGGAACCATACCTTCCCAACCTGATTCCTTTACGTGCTTCTTAAAGTACTCATAGAGTTCATTAGCTTCAAATTTAGCAACTTTAGTTGGAGTGTCAAAACCCGCATTATGATAGAGACGAGCTAGTTTTTTTCTGACATATCCCAATCGAGTAATATCTGAGAGTTCTACAAGTTCTAAAATTGCTTCTTCAGGTATGTTTAGTTCTTCAGAAAGTTTCTTTCGTTGTTGTTTGGTTTTGCCAGCTTCAAGCATTTGCTCAACGGTTTTTATTCCAGTACTAGCGAATTTCTGTACATATCCTGTATTGACATTGTAGAACTCTTTAATTGGAAAAACTCTTCGTGATTTCTTAGTTCTTTCTTCTCTCAATTTTGCCACATATGATAGCATTTCACTATCTTCGGTGAACTTGTAGTAGTTCATCAAAACATACAAAGCTCCTTTAGCAGATTTCTTTTGATTTTTCTCTATCTCATTTACGTAAGCATCAATGTCATCTTTTGTCGTAGAATCAAGTTTTTTTCCTCTTTCTTTCTTTAGAAACTCAATAAATCTATTTACTGATGTAACATTTCTATCAATTACATCTGCTTTTTTACCCTTTCTTTTGAGAAATTTCCCGAATTCTTCTTCTTTCATGTATCTCACTACTTTTTGAAATTGTTTTATTCAATTCTATTAAATATTCTATAAACCAACATGGTAATCCATTTAGATGGTTCTCTTTTCTGACCAAAATCCCAATCTTTCCAAGCTCTCCAAACTGATTCAGCTGTGCACTTGCCTTTTTCGTCAAATTTCATTTTTAAAATATTTATCATCTCCAAGAATCTTTCATCTTTTTGTACCCAACTAAATTGGCTAAGAACATCAGTAACATGTAGTATATCATACCAAATTAAAGGAGCTTTCAATTTCTTAAAATCTGTTCCCATTCCAAAAAGATAAGCCTTCTTAGATTTTCTATTCTCCCAAAGGTGGAGAAGTGTATCAGTTCCCTGACGAACTACTTTATGATCTTTCCATTTATCAATTTGTGCTAGAGCTCTTAATGAAACCAGATTTGCATAAGGACAAGGATCATCTTTCCTACCCGGTCCTCTAAACCCTTTATAGGAACTTGAAGAACCACAAGGCCAGCCATTATCACGAACAAAAGACGCAAGATGTGCTGCTGCTTCATCAATTTGCTTATGGTTTGCATATCCTACTTTTGCAAGAAAATAAAGTAATAGTGGAGAATCACAAAGCATCCAGTTAAGTTCATCTTTCCCAGAACCTCCATAACGTTCATTGACATTAAGTAAGGTTTGAAATTGTCCCTCTTCTGATTGTTGACTGAGGATTTTTTTGGCAACATTTTCTATTACCTTATCTTTTCTTGTTAAACCCAAATCAGCTGTGAATACCAATTTATGAATCAAATGTTTTGCATCATTATGTCTCTTTAATGCTTCTCCAGGCCACATCTGAAATTCGTTTATTAGGTTTTGAAATAGAGAATCATTCATCATTGAATGTTGTACTTCGAGGACTATTTCATTATCCTTTTTTTGATTTAGTAAATCAATTCTTGTTCTATACTGTAACCAACTTGAACCTTGAAGTAACCAGTCTTTTACTTCTTCTGTAAGATATATTTTACTCATATAAATCACCAAGATGAAAGGTAATCTTATTTACTATTCTATTTTGCATATATAAATTTGAATTTTTCACCTTGAAAAAATAGAAAAATGAAGAGATTATTTCTTCTTCCTTCTAGCAATGACCCAAAATGTTGTTAATCCTAAGACAGCTAATAGTGGTTCAAGGAATGTAAGACCTAGAGTAATAGTTTTTCCTGAACTAGATTTTTCAATAGCTATTTTCATATGGAGCGATGTTCTTACTCCTCCAATATTTA
>JAGLXK010000045.1 GCA_023132955.1 Candidatus Heimdallarchaeota archaeon | reverse complement strand
TAAAGATTTTATAATTTATATCAATGATAATTTTGCAGATAATTTGACAGAACTAATAGTTGAATATTCGCTAAATGGAACAATTTACCAGCCTTTAGGATATCCATTTACTTTTTCTTATCCATATTTAGATGGTTTTTATACTCTTGATATTAGAGCTCAAGATCTTGCAGGAAATATAGGCAACTACACAATAAGCTTCATTATTGATAATACTGCCCCTAGTATAACTGTGATAATTAATGAATTAATAGATAGAATAGGTTATGATGGTAATTTTTACATCCCTCCTGATAGTGTTATTGAAGTTTCTATCATTGATATTGATGCTAACGTAAATGTTTTTTACAGCTGGAATGGTACATGGACGAACATAACTGGACAGAGCAGTTTCACTTTATCTTCAGTAGATGATGGAGAAGCTATTCTGCTTGTGAGAGCTTATGATTCTTTGTCGAATGAAGGAGAGTGGTTCAACATTACTTTAGCATATGATAGTACACCTCCTGATCTGACACAAACCTTTCCAACATATAACTTTAGAATTAATGATTTCTCAGATCTTGAATTTGATATAGAAGATTTTACACTAAAGAATATTGAAACTGTAATTTATCACTGGGATGAGGTAGTTGGATTAGGAGATTTCGATGTTAAAGATATTGAACCCTATGATGATGGACATTTTCGATTAGAATTAGGCGAATCAGGTAGAATACTATACTCGCATTTTGAATACAATTTAGCTAATCTTACTATATACACTGAAGATATTCTTGGTAATAATAAAACTACTATATATCACTATGAAATTGATATAACTCCTCCAAATGCTTCTTTAGAATATTATGATCTAACCTGGATTCCAATGGAAGAAAACAATGATCCTGCATATGAAATAGCAGGTGGCTCAGCAATAAGGTATGATAACTCAACAGCTATTGATCAGTTATTAATAAGAATTCAATGGGAAATAAATGGTGAGCTGCAAGGCTGGGAAGAATTAGATATAAATTTAAATCCTGAATTCTATTTAGGAGTTGTAGATGGTAATCATACATTGATTTTTGAGATTCATGATGATACAGGTCAAGGTGGTACACCCAATATAAAAATAGCCACTTTTAATTTTTATGTAGATGATATGCTGATAGATTTTCTCTCTCCAATTAATTTTGAAGATGACTACCACTATAAGATGGATTATAATGACACTTTTACATATCAGGTAAACATCACAGACGCAGTTGATAACGAACCCATTCCAGGTCTTGTGTATGAAGTTAACAAAGATATTAAGTTAAATCTCTCAATCATAGTAACTAACATTAATATTACAATCTATGAAATTACAATTCACGCTACAAATGTTACAGACTATTCTGAAACTGAAATAGATGTTTACTTCTATAGATCTGGTGGTGGCGGACAAACAATCCGAGTTTTTCTTAGAGTTGATAAAATAATCGGAGTACTCAATGTTTTGGACACAATTGATACTCAAATAATGTATGAAGAAGACTTAGTAGTTCTAATGTACATGGAAAATGATATTGGTCAAAACCAGACGATTAAAGATGTTTTTGTGAATGGCACAGAAATAGAAAGTTTCAGTTTTGATAATACTACTTTTATTTGTAGTTTCAATTATTCTTCATTCAATATCGAATCTAAGGGAAACTTTTCATTAAGTATTTTTACAGATTCAACATTTTATAATGCAAGTACGAATACTAATACAACCATCAACTTTGAGATTTTACCCTTACCTATACTAATAACAATCAGCGTTTCAAATTATACGATTTTAGAGGGAACAGATGTAAGCATTAATGTATTAATAACTTATGAAAATGGTACGCCAGTTGAATATGCGATATTTGACTTGTATATACATGTTTATCTGAAAAATATTACAGAAACAGATACCTTCTCCCTACATTTAGCTTATGAAGATGCTAATTATACTGAATCATTTACTGATTTAGAAACTGGACGGAATGGAAGATACAGTATGGTTTTCACATTAAACTCTTCAATGGATCATATCATAATCGAAGGTAGTTATGAAGGTCAAGATACAACTGATGATGCTTCGTTTGTAGTAGAAGATCCCATTATCACAATTCCACTTCCTGAAGCAGTGAAATTCCCTCAATGGTTACTTTATCTAATCATTGGCGGAAGCATAGGAGTAGCTGCTATTATCTCACTCATAATCTATAAAGTTACAAGACCTAAATCATTTGATGAATTGATGGAAAGAGTTACTGGTGAAGATATAGCATTAAATTATTCAATTATGTCGCCAGGAGTCATTCTAACTATTTTCGATCAGAGAAAAGGACCGATTCCAATAGTTGCTGACCATAGTTTAGATATTGGACGATATATTGGCAGGATGAGAATTGGTGTTGAAAACTTCCTTCTTAAAATAGCTGATCAAGCTTATAGTTCTCTTGGTTTTGAAGAACATGATGCAGGTAGAAGAGTAGGGTCAATTATTCTTCCAGCGGAGAAGATGGTAGCTTTTGTTCATGGTGTTCAGCTAGAAAATAAAATGGCTAGAGGTGGGTTTGAAAATCTTTCTCTAATTGTTCTAGCTGATTCTGAGTTTGGTAATTTGCTACTCAACTATCAAGAATATCTTTATGGGTATGTTGATGATTTAAGTAGTGCTTTGAAATCTAAGAAAAATCTCAAAGTTGTTGAAGATATTATAGTTGATATTCGAAAACAATCTGTAATTATTATGCTTGCTGCACAAGAAATGGAAAAGTCACAAGGTGGAGATTAATCCATCATTTCCTAATTCCCCGTGGCCAATAACGATATATTGATATGTATTTTTTCTACCTACTAATTATAGATACAATTTAATAGTTATAACAAGGGGGAAAACTCGTGTCCTATCTCTTCGACGAATTATCTGGGAAAAAAGGAAGTGCTACAGAGATTGAAGACAAAATTTTACTAATGGGTCTTCAAGCTGCCGGTAAAACTGCGATAAAAGATGTTGTCTTCTTCAATAAAGAACCAGAGGAAGTCAACGGATACATGGCTACTATACATTATCAAAGACAATTCTTAGATGAAGAACAAACGAGTATGATTATTGATTCTGGTGGACAAGAATCATATTGGAATGAAGCAGTTACTCATTTCCGCCATC
>JAGLXK010000449.1 GCA_023132955.1 Candidatus Heimdallarchaeota archaeon | reverse complement strand
ATATTTCCTTTGCATTACTACGTATTACTTCTGAAACGAATATCTCTTTGGACTGATTTCCTTTCATCAGAATTAATCACTCTCCTAATAATATTGAGACAGCATTATAAAAAATAATCTTGATTTGAAATTTAAAAGGATGGTTTTAGGAACTCAGAAATAAGAGTTGTTACAAGTTTCATTCTTTTGGAGATTATGCTAATCTCCTCTCGATTTTTAGTGATACTCACTAGCATACCACTTTCTGTTTCTTCAAGTATCACCACACCATCTCCGGCATCTAGCGTTTTTTCTTCACTTGGTGATTCTATGGTTTGTTTAACAACTTCTGGATATTTAGATAGAATCCCTAGAACAAATTCTGCATGTTTTTCTGACATACCATAAGTTATTGTTTCTAAAGCACCTTTATCTCCAGTAAAAACAAAACAAACACCTGTTTTTGTTGATAAACCCTTAACAATTGAAGATATTACTTTTACAATTGAATCTTTCTTTGCTTGTTCCAATAATTCTTGAGCAAGTTCAACTTTCTTATCATCAGAAGCACCTTGAGATAATGGTTCAGTTTTTTGCCCTATATATTCAAGTAAATCTTCTACTTGACCAGTTCCTTGTGCTTGTGTTACAGGTGTAGAGGTTTGTGTTGGTGTTGTTGGTTGTGAGTAATCTGGTTTCTCCTCTACAACTCTGGGTTGTTCCACTGGTTCTGATACTATTTCTTGTGGTTTTTTAGTTGGGAAATAATCATACTTTACCTGACTTGCGGCTCTTTCAGAAATTAAATTCCCCAAACGTTTAATTAATGCAGTTTGGGTTTTTGGTTCCATTTTTTCAATTGTTCCATAATCTTGAAGCTGTTCAATAAGCTTGTTCTTGATAATCTGTATCATTTCTAAAGCTACATTTTCATCAGTTTCAGGTTCAAACATGCAGGCTAAAACTATATTGAAGAATAAATGATAATCAACTCTAAATACTTCATTAACTAGAGTTATTGTTTGAGATTTTTTTAATTCTTCTCTTGTTTTTGTACTTGTATCTATGACTTGATAAACCGTGGAAAATGCAGTTTTTGTATTAATAACTTTATCAAATATCATATCTTCTTCTAAAGTAAAAAGACTAAATCCTACAAACGTGTTCCATGGTAATTCAAAGTCACTCATCTTAAATCCTCACTTTGAGTGTGAGTTGTTTATCCTATTCTCACATTATTTTTAATTATTTACTTTATTTAATATTTTACTGTGTGAAAAACATCAGTTATTCTATTTTTTTCTCCGTTTCTTCTTTTCTTCTTTTAATCTTCTTCTTTCCCATCTTTTCCATTTTTTGATGTTCTTAGTAGATTCATTTCCAAAGACAACAGCAGAATAAGCTCGACCCTCAGTTTCACCTAGTTCTCTTACTTTGAAACCTTCTTTATCTTCTCGTTTCTTAGTTTCTGCTAACATGCTATCAATTATTTTTTGTCTTCGTCTGGAAGCTTCAATCTCTAAATCAGTTTTGGCAATTAATTCCTGAACTACCTCTGCCTCTTGGACAATTTCTGTCTCTTGGACAATTT
>JAGLXK010000448.1 GCA_023132955.1 Candidatus Heimdallarchaeota archaeon | reverse complement strand
TTGCAATCTTCATCTTTTTTGCAAGGAGGGATGTTCCTTTCAATAGAATTGCATATGTTTTTATCTTCCCTGCTCTGTTTGCTCTAGTTTTATTGGAAGTTTATCCAATATTATATGGAATATTTCTATCTTTTACCTCTTACAACCTTGTAAGAGGAGAACAACCTGTTTTTACTGGATTCAATAATTATGCACATATTACAGAAAATCCTCAGCTCCCAATAGCTTTCACAACTACTTTGGTTTGGACTACCTTGATTATTTTGGTAAAAATAGTTCTAGGTTTCATCTTGGCATATATTATTCAATACAAGGTAAAAAGGAAGAAATTATGGTATCTGTTTTTATATATACCCTGGGCAATTCCATCTTACATCAAAATCTTATCTTGGAGAACATTCTTCCACGGTACAGGGGGTATATCCTTCTTTAATGCACTATTTGGAACGAATGTAAATCTATTGACACAACCTTATGTAGCTTTATTCATCGCATGCTTTGTAGAAGTATGGGATTCAATTCCCCTGATAACAACATTGTTTCTGGCAGGTTTGAGCAGTATTCCTAGAGAATTGAACGATATAGCGGATATTGATCAGATTCGGGAAAGAACTAAAATAAGAAAAATCGTAATACCTTTAATCAAACCTATTATTCTCCCAGCAATAATATTGGAAATTATCAAAACTTTTGGTAGCTTTAATGTAGCATTTTTACTAACGAACGGATATCCACTTTTGTCATACGGGTCAAACGAAGCCGGAATCATAGGTGCTACGGATCTCTTTAGCACGTTTACATTTTACATGTTCTATCAACAAAGAGAGATTGGAATAGCTGCAGCATACTCTACAATCATGAGTCTTCTGACATTGTTTTTTGTTTTGATATGGGTTAAGATGTCAAAGGGTACAAAAAGTTCTTACATACCATCTAGTCAGAAAAAAACTTCTACCAATAAATATGTTTTACCCATTCTTTTCCTATTCCAATCAGCAGGGTATTTAGCTTCAAGTTTAACGGAGTTCAGATATTTTGGTATTTATTGGAATGATGTGCTAAGTTATGTTTTTGCAGGTTTTTATCTAGTATCAGCAATTTTGATATTTTCAAAAAAGAACATTTCAATCAAATTATTCAAATTGATGCTTATTGCAGATATAACTCTTTCATTATCACAATTCTTTTTCTATCAGATGTGGTATGCTTTGAATTGGAATATCTTCATTATTGTTCTAGAGTTTTTTATAATTTCAAATATAAGAAAAAATAGTTCTGAAGAAGTAGAATTTAAACCAATTAAAAGCATAATAATCTGGTGCAGACAAATAAAAAGAAGTGTTGGGATTTTCCTGCAAAAACTTGATTCTAAAACAGTTAATTTGAATTCAATTCACGGTATACTGTTAATTCAGTTTACTACCATCTTAACGGCTAATATTCTGCTGAAATTGACTAATTGGCTCCCATGGACCATTCTAGCACTATTTGGTGTCTATATACTAGCTAGTTGCGTCTCAGAATTCTTTGTGAAAGTGTCGATATTATTACAACCAATACTTTGGACGGGAATAATTATCAGTTGGAATCTGGTAGGTTGGGTTACAACTATCAGTTTATTATCATTCACTTTTGTTCTAAATTATCTTAGAATTCACACCCAATTTAATTTCAAACAGAACAAGTTCTTATCAAAAACGTATGAAATTACATCCAAACCAAAAAACAGCATTTTCTTCTTATTCTTAGTTACAGCTGTGGCACTTATCCCATTTTGGAACATCATATGGATAGCTTTCTCGAGGGGCAATAGTTCTGTACCAACCTCGTTTTTCCCAGATAATCCTACTTTAGATAATTTTAGAAGGTTATTTACCCAAGAAAGTATTCACTTGAACTTTGCTAATTCGCTACTCATTGCTCTAGGATCAGCAAGTATTTGTGTCATTTTAACAGCTTTAGCAGCTTATGGATTTTCAAGATATACATTTAAAGCTAAGAAGGAGATGATGGTTGGTGTTTTTACTCTAAAAATGTTTACAGGCATTCTTACACTAATACCATTTTATCTTATCATGTTTAATTTAGGATTAATAGATACATACATTGGTGCAATATTAGCCTTTAGCACACACACCATACCTCTGGCATTATGGATAATAAAGGGGTATATTGATTCAATTCCAAAGGAATTAGATGAATCTGCCATGGTTATGGGGAATTCGCGATTTAGAGTACTTCGAAAAATTATTTTACCATTATCAGGACCTGCAATAGCTATTACATTCTTGTTAAATTTTTTGAGTACATGGAATGGTTTTCTGATGGCATTTGTATTATTACAGTCACCAGGAAAATACACTCTCCCCATCAAACTATACACTTTTCTGGGGTCTATAGAATCTAGTTCTCCTGAATGGGGATTATTTGCAGCTGCATCAATATTAGTAACAATTCCTCTGCTTTTGGTGTTCGTATTTCTAAGAAATTATCTGCTTAAAGGAATTGATAATTCAGTAAATATAAGAGATGTATGAAATGAAAGTTGAAATAAAAAATCTAACAAAAAAATATGGAAAAAAAACAGCTCTCAATGATATTAATGTCACAATTCCTGAAGGAAGTTTCACTGTTATCCTTGGTCCTTCAGGAAGCGGAAAAACCACATTATTGAGAATTCTAGCTGGATTATTATATCCTTCAGAAGGTCAAATATTTTTTAATGAAAAAAACATAACAGACATACCTGCAAATAAAAGAAACATAGCAATGGTTTTTCAAAACTATCCTCTTTTTCCACATATGACTGTAGAAGAAAATTTGCGTTTTCCATTAGAGAGTCAAAAAGAAGGAAATTTGTTTAAAAGAAGAACTTTCACATCATCAGACGTGCAAAATAAAGTGGATGAAACACTACAATTATTTAAATTAGAGGAACATAGAAACAAGTATCCTTCTCAACTAAGTGGAGGAGAACAACAAAGGGTAGCTATAGGTAGAGAAGTAATTAGACAGCCAGTGATTTTTCTCTTTGATGAACCACTAAGTAATATTGATGCAAGATTAAGATATGAGATGAGAACATGGATACGAAAACTTCATGGAATTCTGAAGACAACAATGGTTTATGTGACACATGATCAAGCTGAAGCTCTCAGTCTCGGAGACAATATTATTTTATTGCAAGATGGAGAAATTGCTCAAATGGGCCCTCCTGAAGAGCTTTATGACGAACCTAATCAGAAGTTTGTAGCACAATTTATTGGTAACTTTCCGATGAATTTTCTCAAATTTAGGATATCAAAAAATTCAGTCTTATTAGTTATTGATGAAAAGATTTTGCTTCCTAAAAATCTTCAAAAAAGAATACTAGAAGAAAATATCACAGAAGGTGAAATAGGATTTAGAGCAGAAACTATCAGAGAACTAGACCCAAACAAAACTGTTGATGAAAATCAAATAGTACTGGAATGTTCTATCGCTGATTCAGAAAAAATACTTGATCAACAGGTTTTAACTCTGAATTATAAAGGAGAAAACTTATTCTTTGTCACTAAAACTAGGAAGAAATTCACAATAGGTCAAAAACTTCCAGTTCTTCTACACTCTGAATCCCTCTACACTTTTACTGGAGACAACAAGAGAGTATTTTAGTAAAATTTTTTAGTTAAAATTTTGACTAGAACCATCACAATCTTATTAATATTATTTTAACAAATATATTAAAGAGAACAACCATAATATTTGTTTGGTTCTCAATCTGGGGTAAAAAATCTATTCGAGTGAATCAGATGGCAGAAGAAGACTTAGGGGAGGTATTCGATAAAATCGATGTAGGAGTAACTGTAATTAAAAATGATAAGATTGAATTTGCAAATGATTATTTGTTACAAATCATAGGATATTCATTGAAAGAGATAAAGGGAAAAAATTGTGTCTTTTTTGCAGCCAAAGAAGAAAAAAACAGATTGCAAAAAATTAAATCTGAAAATGATAAGCTGAATACTTACGCAAAAGAAATCGAACTTTGGATTGTAACAAAGGATGGAACTAGAAAATACATACGAAATCGTTTTTATCCAATTAGAGAGGGAGAAAAATCAAATAAATTTTTTATAACTACTAACGATATAACAAGAAAAAAACAAAAAGAAACCAAAGTTACGGCTTCTGAGTTCAAAAAATCAAAATTCTTAGATTATCTAACTGAACATATAATTTTTTATGATACGGACATGAAAATAATCTGGTCTAATAAGATAGCAAGTGATCTATTGGGCCAATCTCCGGAGGATATTGTTGGAGAAACATGTTATGAACTATGGTATCAAAGAGACCAACCATGCGACAATTGCCCCGTTATTAAGGCAAGAGATTCAGGACAGGAACATATTGCAGAAGTAATAACTCCAGATCATAAAACTTGGTTCGTTCGAGGATACCCTGTTTATGGAGATGATGGGAGTTTAATTGGAGTAGCAGAATTAGCTAGTGATATTACAGAAAGTAAACAAACATCCAAAGAACTTCAAGAAAGTGAAGAAAGATTTAAACAGATTTTTCATAATACAAATGATGGTATCTTTGTCAGTAGAAGAGGAGATGATGGGGTATTTGAAGAGATTATTGAAGCTAACAGTGTAGCTGCTGCCATGTATGGTTACACTCGAGACGAATTCATGAAGATGAACCCATCTGACTTCATTGTTACAGGAGAAAAGGAAAGTTTTGAGTTTGTGCAAGAGTTAATGGAGAAAAAAGAACTTACTTTTGAGAGAATGCATAAAACTAAAGATGGAAGGGTGATAATTGTGGAAATTAGTTCTCACTTATTCACTCTTGGTGATGACTTAGTCAGTTTAGCTGTTGTAAGAGATATCACTGAAAGGAAAGAAGAGCAAGATGAGTTGATAGAAAGTGAAGAAAAGTTCAGACAAATAGTTCAAAATGTAGATGAAGCTATTTTCATGTCACCCTTAACATCTGATAATATTATGGGGAAGTTTATAGAAGTCAATTATATAGCATGTGAATGGACTGGATTTTCAAGAGAAGAACTTCTTCAAATGACACCAGTTGATTTGCATTCCCCAGAAGAAACTGTTGGACAATCAGAAATCGGTAGAAATCTATTAGAAAGAAGTAGAACTACATTCGAAGGGTACATAATTCACAAAGACGGGAGTAAGATTCCAGTTGAATATAACACAAATATCTTCCTAATGAACAATGAAAGAGTTGTATTAACAACAGCTAGAGATTTAAGAGAAAAAATAAAAGCAAAGGAGGAGCTAACTAGTAGTGAAGAAAGATTTAGACAGATATTCCATAATACAAGTGATGCAATCTTCTTAACTCATCTAAAAGAAGATGGTTCTTCAAGTAAATATATTGAAGCGAATGATGTAGCACTAAGATGGTTAGGCTTTTCTAAAGAAGAATTGCTTGATAAGTTCTCTATTGATATTACAGCTCCTGAGGAAAAAGAGTACAATTCTGAATATACAAAGAAGATTGTGGACACAGGTCATGCGACTTTTGAAACTATTCTATTTTCTAAAGATAGAAAACGGATACCAGTTGAAATTAATTCACACATCTTCGAATTACAATCTCAAAAAGTAATACTTTCAATAGCAAGGGATATTACTGAAAGGAAAAAAGCCCAAAGAGACTTAATGGAAAGTGAGGAAAAGTACAGAAAATTAGTTGAAACAATTCCCGCTGCAATTATACGTTCAGATTCATCTGGTAAAGTGACATTTGTCAATAAAAGAGCAGTTACACTTCATGGTTATGAGAATGAAAATCAATTACTTGGAAAGAATACTAATGAACTAATTGCCTATGAGGATACTTTTACAGCTCAAGATGTTCAAAGAAGAACCATAGAAGATGGATTCATTCATGACATTGAAGTTTCAATTTTAAGAAAGGACGAAACAATCATCCCAGGCGTGTTTCATGCAGCAGCTATAAAAGATAAAGAGGGAAGCGTTTTTGGTTTTATAAGTGTTGAAATTGATATTACTGAAAGGAAAAGAGCAGAAGAAGCTCTTAAAGAAAGTGAACAAAAATTTAGACAAATATTCCAAAATGCAAAAGATGCTATTTTCATTCACAAAATAAATGAATATAACGAAATTGGGGACATGATGGAAGTAAATAAAACAGCTTGTCAGTGGTTAGGGTACACTCGAGAAGAGCTTCTAGAATTTGAAATTGATGCAAATAGTAATTTTGGTTATCTTCAATTTTCGCTGGAAATCACAGAAGATCTATTCGCCGCAGGAACAAAAACTTTCGAAACGCAAATAGAGAATAACAAAGGTGAATTGCGACCAGTGGAGTTCAGTTCCCATCTCTTTACATTGAGAGATCAACAAGTATTGCTTTCTGTAGCTAGAGATATAACTGAAAGAAAGAAAGCAGAACTGTCTATTAGGAAAAGTGAGGAGAGATATAGAACTCTTATTGAAACTTCCCCAGATGCTATTATTCTGATTGATCAAGAAGGACGAGTTTCTTTTGCTAATCAACAGACTGCAAGTATGTATGAATATGATGACATAGAAGATATGATTGGTTTGACAACTGTTGATTTTATTGCTAGAGAGGATCTAGAATTTGCAAATAATCAACTAAAGCTGGTTTTATCTGAAGGAAGATTGCAAAATACACACTTTATGTCATTGAAGAAAGATGGGAGTAAATTTCCAATAGAACTAAGTGCTTCTCTAACTACAGATGAGGAAGGGAAACCTTCAGAGATAATGGTTGTTATTGGCGATATTGAAGAAAGAATGACCGCTGAATCAGCTCTTAAAGAAAGTGAAGAAAAATTCAGACAAACTTTTGATCAATCAAATGATGGTATATTCCTACATGATTTAAGAGGAAACATTCTGGATGTCAATCTACGAGTTAAAGAGCTCTTCGGTTATTCGAAATCAGAATTTCTTCAGTTAACCATAACACAGTTGCACCCTATTACAGAGCAAGAAACATCTAAGAATGCATTTGACATGATAGAGGAGAAGGGGTCTGTTAATTTTGAAACCAAATTTAGAAGAAAAGACGGTTCTGTCTTCCCTGCAGATGTATCTTCTAGTAAGTTTGAAATTGGAGGAAAACAGGTTGTTCAGGGAATTGTTAGAGATATAACGGAGAGAAAGAAAGCAGAAGAAGAACTTATAGAAAGAGAAGAACAATATAGACAAATTTTCAATAATACAAATGATGCTATTTTCTTGACAAACATCGATGAAGAAATTAATAGTACCAGTCCGTTCATAGAGGTTAATGACGTAGCTTGCACACTATTGGGATATGAAAGGGATGAACTTTTAAAAATGAGATCCTCTGAGATTACAGCCCCTGAAGACAGAGATGTACTTTCTGAAAACATTCATCAAATTATAAAGGAAAGAATGACAACTTTCGAAAATACACTAATATCAAAGGATGGAAAAAGAATTCCTACTGAAATCAGTTCTCATGTTTTTGAGCTTCGAGGTGAAATGTGTGTTCTATCAGTATCTAGAGATATTACTGAGCGAAAAAACGCAGAGAGAGAATTAATGGAAAGTGAGGAAAGATATCGTAAGCTCTTCCATGAAGCAAATGATATCATTGCAATTCTGAGTATACCACGAGATGGTTCTATCGGTAATATTGTTGAAGCAAATGATCCAGCATTAGTAATGACCAAATATACAAGAGAGGAACTAGTTGGTTTGAGTCTTGTAGACCTTGTTAAGGATTTAACTGAGGAAGAGATAATTGATTATTTCGCTGAAATGATGGAAAAATATATCATTAGATTTGAACGAGAATTTATCCGAAAAGATGGGACAACCTTCCCAGTTGAAATCACCGCAACACCCTTTACTCTTAAAGAGGAATTAACAATGTTAGTAACAGCAAGAGATATCACTGATAGAAAACGAGACGAGGAGCTTAGAAGGCAAGCTTATGATCAAATAGCTCAGAATATAGAAGATTTTGCTGAATTGGTAGATAGAATTAGAAATCCTCTAATGGGTGTAATAGGTTATGCTGAACTTTCTGAAACCTTACATTCAACAATTATAATCGAGGAAGCAAGGAAAATAGAAGAGATTACTCAAAAAATTTCAGACAGTTATCTAGAAACTGAAAAAGTAAGAAAAATTCTTAGATCTGAGATTGATTCAAAAGAAAATAATGAAGCCGTTTCAGAGAAAGTTGAAAAAGAGGAAACAAAAGAGTAATGCCAATACCGGTCTATCTTAACTAACCTCCCAACAATTTATATATTACTCGAGAATATTTCTGAGTATGAGTTTTCTCAAGAAATTCAAGCATGCATTTCACATAACACTTTGGGAGGCAATAATAGCTTTATCTATAATAATTACATATTTCATTCTAGCAAAAGCTGTTTATGCAGGTCATCCTCCTCTTTGGTTAACAATATCAGGTTTTGTGGTAGGAACTTGGTTAGCTTTTAGACCATCGGAGTGGGCTGTATCAGGATTGAAAAGTGGGGCAAAATATGTAGGTTTGTCAGAATATGTGGCGGGTGTATTATCAAGCATTGCTTCAAACTTACCAGAAGCTGTAATTGCAATTATATTACTTACTTCAAAAACAGGTGTTAAGGCTACAAATCAACTTATGGCAGTAGTGACAGTATTGTCAGCAGCAGGTTTTAATACAATTATTCTCGGAATTGCAATCTTAATTGCTACTTTAAAAAAGAGAGGTAGTATAGATGTTCCTGATGATCTAGAAAAAAGAGAATCACCTATCATCAGATGGGCTATTGTAGCACTACTAATGACAGTACTCTTTGGTTTTGTTCAGTATTCTTATTTTGGTAAGGATGATTTAAATTTGGCACAACTTACAATACCTGTAGCAGCAATGCTTGCAGCTAGTTATGTTATTTATCTTGTCTACTTAATTTTTGTAAAAGAGAATACCAATAAAATGACTAAACATTTAGAGGATAATGGAGAAGAGACAGAAGAACTACACAAAACAGATGAAGAACACACTAAGAGTAGTTCTAATGATCATGCTCTTCTTTCCAAACCATTGACATTTCTTCTTCTCATACTAGGATTTGTAGGGATTTACTTTGGCGGTGAAACACTTACTGAAAGTGTTCAGCATTTGATAAGTAACGTTACTTTCTTTTCTTCTCCAAAAGGACCTATAACTGCAGCTCTGATATTAGGCGCAGCTGGAGCAGTTCCTGAACATGGAATTGCGATTATTTCAGCAGCGAAAGGTGAAATAGAAGTAGGAATTGGTAATGCAATGGGGGGAATTCTACAATCAACATTATTGATCTTTGGTATTATTGGAATCATAGTTTCAATAACTCTTCATCCATTTATACTAATTCAATTGGGGTCAATTGCAGGAACGCTCTGGTTTGTTAAAAGATGTATACAGGATGGAAGATTTGATACGTTTGAAGCTATAATGATTATATTACTTCAAACTCTCGTTTTTATTATACTGTTTGAGGACATAGCAATTCTTATTTGAAGGATATATTTCTCATTTTTTTCATTTTTCTCTTTTTTCATCACTTAAGAAATTGTAGACTTGACTGAAACTAAACTTCATCATTTTCCTTTCTGGGTTTAAATATTCTACACTAGACTTTATATTATGCGCAGCAACCAGATTCTACCTGGTACAGATCAAACTGAGAAGGAGGTAGTATTATTACACAAGAATGGAGAAATCATCTCTATAAACAAATCCGTCTATCAAGTTAGAATTTACAGGGAACCAAATAGAAAAATTTTCACAACCTCAATTGAAAGAGCGTATACAATTTTAAAAAAGAACGATTATGATTATTCGGAAGCAAACTTTTACTATAATAGTAAAAATGTATGATGGAGTATTAATTTACTTCATCGAATACTTTCTCTATAACACCTAAAGCCCATGTTAGTTCAGATTTTGTTACTACTAAGGGAGGTGCAAACCTAATTGAAAATTCATGTGTTTCTTTAGCAAGTAAACCTACAGGAGAATTATTCATCATTGCCTTAGTATAGGGTCGAGCTTTATCATTTAGCTCAATAGCGACTAAAAGACCCTTACCTCTAACTTCCTTAATTTTCTTTGGATACTTTTCTTGAATTCTTTTTAAACCATCAACAAAGAATTTACCAAGCTCTAAAGATATTGCAGAATAATCTACTTCTCTGATAAGATTGCAAACAGCATCTAGTACAGCCATTCCTAAACTATTTCCACCCCAAGTGGAACCGTGAGTTCCAGGAGTAAGAACATCCATTACATCCCAATTTGATAAAACACCAGATACAGGAAAAACTCCTCCACCAACCGCTTTAGCAACAAGAGTGATATCAGGTTTGATACCTTCATGTTCAGATGCAAAAAGAGCTCCTGTTCGACAGAGACCAGTTTGGATTTCATCAGCAATTGTTAGAATGTTGTTTTTCTCACAAATTGTTTCTACTTCTTTCAGATATCCTTCAGGAGGAATTAAAACTCCTGCTTCTCCTTGAATTGGTTCAAACATGAAAGCTACTGTATTCTTATTAATCGCTTTCTCTAATGCTTTAGCATCACCATATGGTATGACCTTAAAACCAGGTGTCTTTGGACCAAAACCAGAAAAAGCATCAGGATCAGATGAAAAACCAATTATTGTAATTGTTCTTCCATGGAAGTTATTTTCACAAACAATAATTTCTGCTTTGTTTTCATCTACTCCCTTCTTTTCATAACCCCATTTTCTGGCTATTTTCAGAGCGGATTCAACAGCTTCAGCACCTGTGTTCATTGGAAGAAAGACTTCATAGTTAGTCAATTCACACAGATTCTTTGCTGCTTTCCCCATAGCATCATTACAGAAAGCTCTAGATGTCAGAATAACCCTATTTGCTTGTTTCTTGAGCGCCTTTACTAATTTAGGATTGTTATGACCAAAATTCTGGCTTGAATAAGCACTTAAACAATCCAAGTATTTTTTGCCATCGACATCCCAAACCCATGTTCCCTTAGCTTTCTTAATAACCACAGGAATTGGTTTGTAATTGTGAGCAGTCCATTTTTTATCTAATTCTAGATAATATTTTGACATGTTCTTGATATTTTTAGGCATACAACCACCACTTTCAGTTTTCTGAAGGGGAGTTGATTTTTAAAATTTTAGATACAAAGAAGATAAACTATGACCTTCTTTTTTTTCTAATGTAAATCAAACCTGAAAGTAGGGTAATAGCAGTTAATATTGATAAGATTGAGAAAGGAGTTTTTTCAATAGAGATATAGACTTCCATGTCATTAATCACAAATAA
>JAGLXK010000447.1 GCA_023132955.1 Candidatus Heimdallarchaeota archaeon | reverse complement strand
GAGGAGAGGATGACCTCAATCTGACCATGAAATTCAGTTATGAGAATATTACTTTGATTCCAGATTCAAATATCTATTATAATATTACAAACACATTGGACGAAAAAATTTTCGAAGAGACAGTATGGGTAAATACAACTACTGAGTTTAATCGTACAATTCCATGGCAGACTTTCAATGGTCAAGATGAGGGAAATTATACAATTAATTCTGTTGCGAATAGTACTACAACTACATCTTATAACATTACAACTTATTTTACTCTCATTGTTCCTAAATTTGGACAAGTAAGGATGTTCTTTCCATTAAATCCTGTTTATCTTATAAGGAATCAAGATAATCAAGTTTCATGCGTTATTTCAAATGTAGGTGGGACTACGGTCACTAATGTCTCAGTAACTAATGAAATTACAAAAACTGGAACAGTTGGTTCAATTACAAGATCTTATTCTATTTACTATTTGGAAATTGCTGAAGGAACATTCCACCAAGACATAATAGGGTTTTACCCAGATACTTATCTCTATCAAAAACACTCTTTTACTATTACATATCGAACAATAGGTAATCCAGATACACTTAGAGTGTATCTTAGTGACCCCATTGAAATAATTGTGATGCCCAATATTGTCGTTGAAAATTTTCAGTTACCAATAAATGTGACCATGGGAGAGAAATATATTATTTCAACTAATATAAATAACAGTGAAGAGGAATCACTAATTATTATTCCAAAGATTGTTTGTGATCAAATCAGTTTTGATGATGAAAACGCCATATCAATTCCAAAAGGTAGTAATATAATCTCCATTTTAGGAACGCCTCTAGTAGATGGAGCATCTTCACTCTACTTTGGCTTTGATTTGGAATGGACGACTGTTTCTGAAACAAAGTGGTATTCAATCTTACTTATTACACAGTATCAACTTATCTATATCATTCCACTAGAAATCTCCCCTATTATTCTTCAACCTGGTGTATTTTTTGGTATTGTTTTTTCATCTCTATTCATAGGATTAGCTTACTTTTCAAGAGATATTATATTTGGAATTGTTAGAAGAACTAGAACAACGAGTTCTCGGATTTTTCCAGAAGTTTCTTATCCTTTGGAAACAGTAATTCTTGACGGTTCAAATATTGCTTGGGAAGAGAAAAACGACTCTAACAAACCACAAATTAACAACATTGAAGCCATGATTAACCGTTTGAGTAGAGCTAATTTTAAGAAAATTATAACTGTAGCTGATGCAGCATTACGCTATCAGATAGATGAACAAAAAAGATTGGACAGATTAGTTAGGGAAGGAGCTATGAAAATGTTAC
>JAGLXK010000446.1 GCA_023132955.1 Candidatus Heimdallarchaeota archaeon | reverse complement strand
AAGGTCATAACGTTTTGCCTCATCAGTAATCATCAAATCAATTAATGTTCCACCATGAGGTGCAATTAATTCGTTGTTTTCCACCATTTCAATTCCTCGAATTTTCTATTAAATTAAATATTTTTTCTGAAGCCACACTAGATGTACCCACGATTGAATTTACAAGGGTTTTTTCTTGGTTATATTTAAAACCTTGACCATACTGGTCAGAAACCTTTCCACCTGCTTCCTCAATTAATAAATGACCTGCTACAAAATCCCATTCGTTTTTTGGATCAAGACTGAAAGTACCATCAGCCCTCCCAGCTGCAACAAGAGCTAGTTTGTAAGCAATTGATCCTGTAGGGATAATCTCTGCAGATTCTTTGAATTGCTCCCATTCTCCGCGTTTGGTTTCTGATCTACTTGCTAATAAAACAGGTTTATCAGTAGGATTTTCTGCAACTGTTATTGGTTCTCCATTAAGAAATGCTCCCATACCTTTGATAGCTGTATAGAGTTCATCTCTTAATGGATTCAAAACAAGACCAATCACTGGTTCACCATTCTTAACTAAAGCAACTGATATTGCATATTCAGGAATGCCCTCAACAAATTCTTTAGTTCCATCAATAGGGTCGACAATCCAGACAAAATCTTTAGTTAGTCTTTCAGGATTATCCCTTGTTTCTTCAGATAACCAACCTATTTCTGGAAAAGCTTCAAAGAGTTTTTCTTGCAATATAGTATTTACAGTAAAATCACCGGTTGTAACTGGATCATCATTAGCTTTGAATGATTTTTCGAAACCATTCTCTATAATTTCAAGTAGAGCTTTACTAGCATCTTTTGCAGCTTCACAAAGGACTTCAAACGCTTGTTTTAACTCTATGTTCACAGTTACCACTTCTAGCACACATCCCCCATGAACGAGTATATTTAAAATATTCCATAGAACGTTGTAGAATAATTTCATCAACGATAAACCTGTTTTCGATGAGCGATTTTGATAACAACAACTACCTGTTCGTCTGGGTAAATCTTGTAGAGAATTCGATAGTCACCAATTCTTGTTCTGTAGGTATTTTCAACTCCCTTCATTTTTTTGGAAGAAATTAGAAAAGGATTCTTAAAATTTGGTAAAAAGTCTTTGATTTATTGTTTAGTTTTCTTGGGTAACTTCTCTAACTCCTTTGATGAAACAGGTAAAAGAAAAACTTCATAGGTCTGGCTACCAGCCATTATTCCACCTTTATTAGTTTCTCGAAATCCTTCTGTTTAATAATTCGATCAGATTGAACAATTCTCTCTTTTTCCTCATCAGAAAGATATTCCTCTTCAACTAATAGTAATAATAACTCCTCAATTCTATCAATCTTCTTTTCAAGGAAACTGATTTTATCTGTAAGAATTTCTACTTTATCTACAGTCATTGATGTCAAGTTAATAACACTACAAAAGTATTTAATGTTTATTATTCACTAAGAAACTTACTTTACTCAAAGTCATTGGTTAAGGAAAAAACCGAAGGAGAAAAGAAAAATCAACCTCTCTTAATTAGGATCTCATTCTTCAGTTTTTAATCTGAAGAAAGGTTCAATCATTCCTGAAGGTCTAAATTCATATATTTTTCCTTTAACTATATTTTCATCTTTCACCCATTTTTCTATAATTTGGTGAACCTTTTGTTTTTCATATTTGTTCTTTGTTTTTCATTCTGTTTGAAGTAGAATTCTTCTAGTCTTTTTTCCTCTTTCGTTGATAATTTTGGTATAGGAATCTTAAGTAGAAAGTCTATATCTATCTGAGCTAAAGACCGACCCTTCTCCATGCTTAAAATGCTATAGACTCTGTTAAATTCAGGAGAGTTTAGAATTACTGCTAATGCAAAAAGATTTGTCTGTTCATTTTTCGGAGAAAC